>NZ_QBAW01000012.1 GCF_009689985.1 Helicobacter pylori
AAGAGGTTGAAATTAGGGACTTCGTTCTCACCGGTGTAAAACACTCTTTTAGTGTTTTGATAGGATAAGATTTTTCTAGCCTCCCCAACAGGACTGCCAAAGACGAGATCGGAGGGTTCGTTGGGGTTTTGGTGGAGAGTGATTGTGTAACGCTGGCTAAGGATAAAATACAGAGTGCTCTTTTTAAATTCTTCAGCGCCTCCCCACCAATTCGCCACAGCGATTTTTAGGGGGGGGGGGGGTGGATTTAAAGGTAATTTTTTTTTAATTGGAGCGCTTTCTATAAAGGCGTCTAGTAAAGGCTGGAACATTCTTATCCTTTAAACCAATTTAGGCAAACTCAAATGGCGTTTGAAATACGCCAAGATCACGAGAGCAAAAGGTATCGCTACCAAAAAGTACAAGAAAGTGGGGATGGGCAAGGGATCGCCTGCGGCATAGCTGTGCAAGCCAGAAAGGTAGTAATTCACGCCAAAATAAGTCATTAAAACCGAATAAAACCCTAAAACGCTGCTGCTCGCTAAAATAAAGGGCCAATTTTGAGAGCCTAGAAAACGCAAATGCAAGATTAAAGCATAGACGCAAATAGAAATCAACGCCCAAGTTTCTTTAGGGTCCCACCCCCAATAGCGCCCCCAAGATTCATTCGCCCACACCCCGCCTAAGAAATTCCCGGCTGTGAGCATGAAAAGGCCTAAAATCATGCTCATTTCATTGATAGCGCTAATGGAGAGAATGGTTTTGTCTAAATTGAAACGCCCTTGTTTGCGCAAAATAAACAAAACCAAACTCAAAATCCCTAGCACAAAACACAAGCCCAAAAAGCCATAACTGGCGGTAATGACAGAAACATGGATATTGAGCCAATAGGATTTTAACACCGGCACTAAATGGCCAATTTGAGGGTCCATAAAACCTAAATGGGCCACAAAAAGCGCGATACCGGCTAAAAAGCTAGAAGCGGATAGCGCGAGTTTGGAGCGTAAAACAAACCCTGCGATAACAGAAGCCCATGCGATATAAAGCATGGACTCATAAGCGTTGCTCCAAGGCGAATGCCCACTCACATACCAGCGCAAAATAAGCCCCATAGAATGAGCGATCGCGCAAAGCAAGATAACCATATAAAGGGTTTTAGTGAGCCAAATATTTGGAATCGTGTTTTTAACAAGAGAGCTGATCACAACGATAAAAAGCAATAACCCAAGAAGGATATAAGGCAAAGTCAGGCTGTTAAAAAAATTGGTGTGATTTAAAAAAATCTCAGAATCCACTTTAGAAGAGAGTAAATAGAGGTTTTTGGCATGCTCTTTTTGGTAAATACTTAAATCTTTTAGGGTTTTTTCTACTTTATCCCATTGATTGGTTTTTAAAGCGTCATCAAACCCGCTAAAAATATTTTTTAAAAACTCCGTTGCCACGCTTGAAATTTCTTTATTGGGGCTGTTGATCGCTTCAATGGGCGAGAGCCAAGCAGTGGTTTTATCGCTAGGGAAAATGCGTAAAAATTGAGCGCTAAAAAGCGTATAGACTAAGTTGATTCGTTCATCTACTTTTAAGACATCTTTATCCAACTCGTTGCGCGCATTAGGGGATTTTTGATTGACTTCTTCAACAAGATTTTTTAATTTATACCCACGGCTATCAAACACATCTCTAAAAGCGATACGGCTCTCATCTAAAGGCGTGCCGATAAGCTTTCTTAAGGCTTTATTAGAAGTGTAAATCATCTTAATACTGCGCCAATCATTGGGGAAAAACATGATCCCTAAAAGCACCTGCATGGCGTTTAGCCCTTGAAAATCATCTTTTTTTAAAATCTTATGGATATATTCAATGCTAATGGTGTCAAGGGGTTTGATACGCCCATCAAAATCCTGGACTTGAAGCCTTTGAAAGGCTTTTAAGTGGTCTTTGGAATATTCTCTTAAATGCTTCAAACGCTCTAAAATCGCGCTTTTAGAATCCTCTTTATTAGCGGAATTTTCTACATTTTGTCGTTCTATTTGAGCGCTTTTGCCCCCATGCATGTCAATTGGAGTCTCACTAGCGAACGAGGGAGTAAAAGGGCTGATTAAAATTGAAGCGAGCAAGAAACTAGCGGCTTGTTGGGATTTTAAAAAGCGTGAAAGCTTTAAAAAACGCCCGTTCTTATCCAAAAGCAACCACAAAGCCCCCAAAATAAGCATCGCATACCCTAAATAAGTGGGGATTTTACCCGGGTCTTTATTGACAGAAAGGATCGTGCCTTTTTCATCCGTATCATAGGAAGATTGGAAAAAGCGATAGCCTTCATAATCCAAAACATGGTTCATAAAAATCCTATAAGGCTTGATCAAGGTGTTATCCAATTTCAAAACTTCCACTTCTGAAGCGTAAGATGAAGGGCTCATAGATCCAGCGTAGCGCTCTAATTCAAAACGCTTCAGTTTGATTTGAAAGGGCAATTCAATGTAAGCGGATCCAAAACTTAAAGAGAGCTTATCGTCTTTAAACATCTCGCTTTCTTCTATGCCTTCATTCCTGTTGGTTTTGATGAGATTGAATTTGTGGCTCACGCCGTTATAAGTCGCTTTTAACACTAAAATAGCAGCGTCATCTTTTTTAATGGCGTTTTGCTTGTAAATTTCTAAGGGTTCTAAAATTAAAGGCTTGTGATCTAAAGTCGCATGAATGGGTTTTAATCGTTTGGAATAATAAAAGGTAAAAGGCGTTTTTAAAGAAAGTTTAGTGGTATCATTAAGAGTGATATTAAGGTAAGTGTCCGCACTTTCAAAAGAGCTTTGCGCACTATTTTCTCGCACATGCATAAGCCCTTCTACGCCAAAAAAGCGCGTGATGGCTGCCCCTAAAATGATGAAAATCAAGGAGCTGTGGAAAAAAAGGCTCGCATACCTTTTGCGCTCCAAAGCTTTAGATTTAATGAATGTGCCTATTAAAACCACCAACAAATACGCATGCAAGAAATTAAACCAAGGGGTGTTATACACAATGGCCTTACTCGCGCTCGTGCCGTAATCGTTTTCTATAAAAGTGGCTATCGCGCACGCGCAAGCGTAGAGTGCGATTAAAGGGATAGCGACCCAAAAAGAAGCCAGCAAAAAAGAAAGCAGGCTTTTGAGATTCTTCATTAGACTTTCCTAGCTGGATTTGCTTTTAGAAAGGTTGGTTTTATACTTGATGTAAGCCTTTAATTTTTTAGTGAGATCCTCGTCGTTTTTTGTGTCTTGATACTTCCCATCGCCGATAAATTCCAACACGGCTAAAAATTGTGTGGAGGGCATATAGCCGGGCAATTCATAGATGGTTTTACCGGTTTTATCGGATAAAACAATCGTAGGGGTGGATTGGACGGCATAAATTTGCGCTAATTCTTCTGTGGACATTTTGATTTCTTTTTCATCGTTTTTATCCTTATCGCCGACTTTAAAATCATGCTCTTTGGAGTAGCTGATATTGACATAGTAAGCGCTAAAATGCTCTTTAATGTAGTCGCGCAATTCTTTGACATTTTTGAGATCTTTTTTAAACCTTTCGCAATAAGAGCAACCATTACGCCCAAAAACTAAAAGCATGTATTTATCATTGGGGCTAATAGACTTATTGTCTAAAAAAACATCTTCTAAACCGGCGTAACTCTTTTTGTCTATATTGTCTCGCTCATCGTTTAATTCTTTGGAGCTTTGAGAGCCAGAGCTTAAAAGATTTTCGTCCAATTTGTCTTTATTGTTGGACTTGCAAGCGCTTAAAAATAACGAAATCAATAATAAAACGCTTAAAAATTTCTTGGAAACATAAGAGAGTGGAAACATGTAATAACCTTTATTGTTTAATAAATTTGAAAACTCGGTATTTTACTATAATAATCGCCTTTTTATGCAAATTTCACTCACTTTTAAGGTTGTTCACTAATTCAATGATAAATTTTGCAAACTCTATGGAATCGTTTAAGCATGGGCAAACCAAATATTCTTTAATTGCCAAGCGCTCTGCCATCAAGCGGTATTGCATGTCTAATTCATAGAGCGTTTCAGAATTATCAATCGTGAAAGCCAAAGGATAGATGATGATATGAGATTTGCGGTGCTTTTCTATCAATTCTTCAGTGCTTGGCTCTAGCCATTTCATAGGCCCTAGTTTGGATTGATAAGAGAGTAAAACTTCTTTAAAAGGGGTATTTTTTTGTTGCATTAACTCTTTTAGCAAACTCACATGGTGTTCGCATTCTTGCTGGTAAGTATCGCCGGCATCAACAATGCTTTTAGGTAATCCATGGACGGAAAAGATTAGGACAAAATCCTGGCTTTTGCGGTTGTTTAGAACACTTAAAATCGTGTTTAAAATGATTTCATTAAGCTTTTTGTCAGCATAAAAGCGTTCTATCACTCGCACTTTGGGGCGGAAAGTTTCTAAAGATTTGAGAGCGCTAAAAGCGTCATTGAAACTAGAAAGGGTGGTGGTGCTAGAATATTGCGGATACATGGAAAAAAACACCAAGCTTTCTACCTCTTTTAAGGCTAAATCTTGCAAAACCATAGACGCATAAGGGGGGGTATAACGCATCGCATAAGTGTAAAAGCGAGAAGGATCCAATTCGTTCAAACGCTCTGTAAGGGCGAATGTGATAGGCGTTAAAGGGGATTTGCCTCCTAATTTTTCATAGATTTTTTTGGATTTTTCTATGCGGCTATTGACGATCATTTTACCCACCATTTTACGCATGAAATTATTTTTAATGGTAAGGATAAAGGGGTCATCAAACATGTTTTTTAAAAACACCCCCACTTCATAAAGGCTGTTAGGCCCTCCCATATTCAAAAGAACGACTGCTTCTTTAGGGGATTTTGCGGCGTTATTTTCTAAATTATTAAGCTTTTCATTGATCAAATTCATTAGCACATGCTAAAATAAAACGATTAATAAAAAATAAATCGTTAGAAAGAAGTTAATGTTAGAGATGAGTTTGCAAGCATTAAATACACAAGATTCTTCTGTGATGGCTCAATCCTTGCTTATCCATGCCTTTTTTGCCGCCTTGCTCGCCCTAGCCTTTATGATCAATCTTTACACCCTTTTTAAAGAAAAAAATTTTATCCAATTAAACCGAAAAATCTATCTTGTCATGCCAGCGATTTACATTCTTTTAAGCATCGCTCTTTTGAGCGGGATTTTTATTTGGGCGATGCAACAATTTGAATTTTCTTTTAGCGCTGTTGTCATGCTTTTGGGGCTGTTGTTGATGCTTATAGCAGAAATCAAACGCCATAAAAGCGTGAAATTCGCTATCACTAAAAAAGAAAGGATGGAAGCGTATATTAAAAAGGCTAAAATCCTGTATTTTTTAGAAACGATTCTTATTGTTGTGTTAATGGGCCTTTGAATGCGTTTTGTCTATCACCCTTTAGCCAAAGAGCCTGTTTTAAAAATAGAAGGCGAGAGTTATACGCATTTATACCGATCAAGGCGCGTCAAAAGTGCAAGTCGTTTGGATTTAAGAAATTTAAAAGACGGCTTTTTATACACCTATGAGCATGCAGAAATCACTAAAAAACACGCCCTTTTAAGGCTAGTGGGCACGCAAGCATTAGAGGTTATGGCTAGTAAAAAAACGCATTTGATTTTAAGCGTGATTGAAATCAAAAGCATTGAAAAAATTCTACCTTTTTTAAACCAGTTAGGCGTGAGCAAGTTGAGTTTATTCTATGCGGATTTTAGCCAGCGTAATGAAAAGATAGATAGCGCCAAATTAGAGCGCTTTCAAAAGATTTTGATCCATTCTTGCGAGCAATGCGGTCGCAGTGCTTTAATGGAATTGGAAGCGTTTTCAAACACCAAAGAAATGTTAAAAGCCTACCCAAAGGCGAGCGTTTTGGATTTTAATGGCAAAGCGTTACAAACAAATTTTAGCGCTGAAAAGGGCGTTATCATAGGGCCTGAAGGGGGCTTTAGCGAACCAGAAAGGGAGTGTTTTAAAGAGCGTGAAATTTATCGCATCCCGTTAGATATGGTGCTAAAATCTGAGAGTGCATGCGTGTTTGTAGCGAGTATCGCGCAAGTTTAGGGGGTATCGCAAAAGTTTTAAAAACAAAATTTTAAAAACTTAACTTTTTGCTAAAAAGCTTGAGTTAAAGCCAATTTTTAACCCCTAAAATACCCACCCATAATTAAAAAACACTTTAAAATGACTGCCCCCTTCATTCAAAACAACAGAGTTCGCATAGATGCCATTATTAGAAGCGATTTTAATACCGCTTTGGATTAAAGGAATGCTAATACCTATGGAATATTTAGAATGCTTGTGGCGGTAATTAAACCCAGTAACTATATCTAAATTACCGATTCCTTTGACTTGATTGAAAACATAGTAGCTATTGTATAAGCCCCTTAACCCCCCAAACACCCCAAAAGAGGAAGCAAAAACTTTTTTAGTTGGATTGCCTTGCTTTTTATTAGCATAAGTGGTGATGAAATCAAACAACACATCCATTCCCCCACCATAGCTTAATTGTTGGATTTTTTCATCGTTAGCCTGAGCGTAGTTGTATTTGATAATGCCGTAATAGGCTAACCCTATGTAGTCATTGAAATAATGTTGGTAGCCTATTTTAACATTGGCCCCTAAAATAGGGCTTCTAAAAGATTGTTGGGCGTTAGAAGTTAAAAAGCTCTGATTGAATGCGTTAAACACAGAACTAACAAAAGCTCTTGCGTTCAAACTAGCGTCTAAATAGTTGGCTTGGCTGCTCAAATTAGCGAAATTAATGGGTAGGGCGTTTTGATTGATGAGCTGTTGCCAAACAGCGGTGGTAACCCCTATAAGCCCAGCGGGGACTTGAGCGCAATTGGTGTAGATGGAATTGGGGTAATTGCCCGCTGTATAGACTTGGTGGTTGTCCTTATAAAAAGAACATACATCATAGGTGTAACCATCCTGATCTTTCACTTCTTTCCCATTTGTAAATTTTAGTTCTTCTTTCCCATTGACTAATTCTTCTTTTCCACCCTCACATTCTTGTATGGCTCCGCCGTTTTCTTGGCACAAACGCACCCTTTGATAAGTCATGTTCCCATTATGCGTATAGCCTTTAGTGTGGCTAAATTCATGGATAATGTCTCTTAATTCCACAATATCAACTTTGTTCAAATTTTTACCAAACAATTTTTCAGGATTTAAGGCAGAAGCTTCTATCCCCAGATTACCATCATTATCATCAAGTTCATACCCTAGCCCTACAAACCCTGATTTTAGGATATTCACTTCAAGATTGATCGTTCTTCTAAACGCATCTATAACGGATTGTGGGGTTAGCACGTATTTTTCATAGATGGGAGCGACACGCCCATTATTGAAAGGGTTCACGCACTTAGGAAAGTCAGAGCCGCACTCTGATGAGCTGTTAGAAAATTGGAAAGGAGCGTTTAAAACGGCTTCTTCCCAAGATTTAGAGTCAAACACCGCCATCATATCCAACATTAAATTGGTCAATTCTTCTGCGGTTTGTGGGGTGAAATCTGACACGCAATTAGTGCAATTACCCTTAAAATTGTTAGTATCGGCGTTTTCATAACTCATCGTTACATTGGTCGTGATTTGGCTGAGCTTTTGAAACAAACTCTGCGTGTTAGCATCAGAAAATGGGGTGGCAGTAGCTTGAAGTTGTTGGTAATTAAAGCTATCAGCTTGTTCAAATTCTGAATCATTAAACAGGCTTGCAGGCAGAATGATTTGAGAATCTTTAGGGATAGTCTCTATCACGCCTAAATTAACTGCCTTGCCTTGAGCGTCTTTAAAACTAAGTTCAACATTGTTTAAATTATAAGGCAGAAAGTTTTGTATGGTTACGCTCCCATTAGCCGTGCTTGCATACACAGGGTTTTGAGAATAAAAAGTTAAGCCATTTTCTATATTGTCCGTGGTGAATAGTTCGGTTGCGTTTTTTAAAATGGTGTTTTGGAGGATGTAGTATCTCCCATAGACGCTTTGTGGGGTGTCTGTATCGCTTTTGTTTTGTTCTTTGGGTTGTTCTTTAGTTTGGGGGTGGGTTAGGGGGTTTTCATAGACTTTTTGGGTGTTTTGGGTGTTTTGAGTGTTTTGGGTTATTGTTTGTTCTTTAGTTTGCGTTCCTTCTAATAACCCGGTTTCAAACCCGGCTTCTATAAAAAAGCCGTCTTTTTGGTGTTTTTGAAAGGCTTCTAAAGGGTTGAACAAGCCAATTAAAGACAAACAAATCGCTCTGCTAACGAGTTTTAGCATGATTTTCCTTGATTATTTTAATACTTTACTAAAAAGTAGTTTATAATATTATATTTAATAGTTTAAACTTTCTTATTATACTACTTTTTTGAAAAACTTGCGGTATTATTTGTATCAAAAACGAATAATATTTGATAAAGAAAGGCTTTAATTGTTATGGGAATGGATAAAAAAATTAAAAAGTTTGATGGAGTTAGATTATTCCAGCTTTAATTTTTTGTCATTTCAAAATTTTAGGCAAAGTGATGCCCACTTGCCCTTGATACTTACCGCCTCTGTCTTTATAGCTTTGCTCGCACACTTCATCGCCTTGTAAAAACACCACTTGCGCAATCCCTTCATTGGCATAGACTTTAGCCGGTAGATTAGTAGTGTTAGAAATTTCAATCGTAATATAGCCTTCAAATTCCGGCTCAAAAGGCGTAACATTCACAATGATCCCGCACCTGGCGTAAGTGCTTTTGCCTAAACAAATCGCTAAAGTGTCTTTAGGCATTTTAAAATACTCTATCGTATGGGCTAGAGCGAACGCGTTAGCGGGCAAGATAAAAAAGCCCTCTTTACTCGCATCAATTTTGGTTGCGTTGTTGGGGTCAAAGTTTTTAGGGTCAATCAAAGCGTTTTTGTTATCAAAAAGCATGAACTCGCTCCCCACTCTAATATCATACCCATAACTGCTCAAACCATAGCTGATCACATTCTTACCGACTTGCTTTTCGCAAAAAGGGCTAATCATGCCATGCTCTAAACTCATTTTTTTAATCCAAGAATCCGCTTTTAATCCCATACGCACAAAGCCTTTAAAGTTTGTTAATAATTATGTTATTATAACAATAATTTTTTGCTAAAAACGCTTATGGTTAGTAAGATTATGTGTTTGTGGCATATTTTGAAATAATATAAGGAATAGATCGTTATGAACCTTTCTGAAATTGAAGAGTTGATCAAAGAATTTAAAGCTTCTGATTTAGGGCATTTGAAATTAAAGCAAGAGCATTTTGAACTGGTTTTGGATAAAGAATCCGCTTATGCGAAAAAAAATGCGTTAAGTCCCGCTCATTCTCAAGCTTCCCTCCAAGCTCCCATTATGGTAGAAGCGAGCATGCCAAGCGCTCAAGCCCCTGTGCCTATGGTATGCACCCCTATTGTGGATAAAAAAGAAGATTTCGTGCTTTCGCCTATGGTAGGCACTTTTTATCATGCGCCCTCCCCTGGGGCTGAGCCTTATGTCAAAGCGGGCGATACGCTTAAAAAAGGGCAAATCGTGGGCATTGTAGAAGCGATGAAAATCATGAATGAAATTGAAGTGGAATACCCTTGCAAGGTGGTTTCTGTTGAAGTGGGGGACGCTCAACCGGTAGAATACGGCACGAAACTCATCAAAGTGGAAAAGCTTTAAAATCCATGAATAAAGAAAATAAAAAGGTAGAAAAAAAAGAGCTTTCACGCATTTTGATCGCTAATAGAGGCGAGATCGCTTTAAGAGCGATCCAAACCATTCAAGAAATGGGTAAAGAATCCATAGCCATTTATTCTATCGCTGACAAGGACGCCCACTACCTCAATACCGCTAACGCAAAAGTGTGTATAGGGGGGGCAAAATCCAGCGAGAGTTACTTGAATATCCCTGCGATCATCAGTGCGGCGGAATTGTTTGAAGCGGATGCGATTTTCCCTGGGTATGGGTTTTTGAGTGAAAACCAGAATTTTGTAGAGATTTGCTCGCACCATTCTTTGGAATTTATTGGTCCGAGCGCGAAAGTCATGGCTTTAATGAGCGATAAATCCAAAGCCAAAAGCGTGATGAAAGAAGCCGGCATGCCTGTGATTGAGGGCAGTGAAGGGTTGCTTAAAAGCTATCAAGAAGCTGAAGAAATCGCTGATAAAATCGGCTACCCTGTCATCATTAAAGCAGCCGCTGGTGGGGGCGGAAGGGGGATGCGCGTCGTAGAAGATAAATCCAAGCTTAAAAACCTTTATCTAGCCGCAGAAACGGAAGCTTTGAGCGCGTTTGGCGATGGGAGCGTGTATTTAGAAAAATTCATCAACAAGCCTAAACACATTGAAGTCCAAATTCTAGCCGATAAGCATGGCAATGTCATTCATGTGGGTGAAAGGGATTGCTCCGTGCAAAGACGCCAACAAAAGCTCATTGAAGAAACCCCGGCGGTGGTTTTAGAAGAGAGCGTGCGTGAGCGTTTGCTAGAAACAGCGATTAAGGCCGCTAAATACATCAGCTATGTGGGGGCGGGGACTTTTGAATTTTTACTCGATTCTAACATGAAAGATTTTTATTTCATGGAGATGAACACTCGTTTGCAAGTGGAACACACCATTAGCGAAATGGTGAGCGGGTTAAACCTCATTGAGTGGATGATTAAAATCGCTCAAGGCGAAAAATTGCCCAAGCAAGAAAGCTTTTCTCTCAAAGGGCATGCGATAGAATGCCGAATCACGGCAGAAGATCCTAAAAAGTTCTACCCAAGCCCGGGCAAAATCACCGAATGGATTGCCCCTGGTGGGGTGAATGTGCGCCTTGATTCGCATGCGCATGCCAATTATGTCGTGCCTACGCACTATGATTCTATGATTGGCAAGCTCATTGTGTGGGGTGAAAACAGAGAAAGAGCGATCGCCAAGATGAAAAGGGCTTTAAAGGAATTTAAAGTAGAAGGCATTAAAACGACCATTCCTTTCCACCTTGAAATGCTTGAAAATGCGGATTTCAGGCAAGCAAAAATCCACACGAAGTATTTAGAAGAAAATTTTTAAGTTTTAAGGGTTTTTTTAAGCATAGTTTAAGGGTTTTAAGCGATCAGAAAGAATCAGCATTAAGTTTTATGGTTTTATAGTAAAGTTTTTTCATGCAAACCTTGTTTAAAGAAATTACCCCTAAACGCTATGTCAATGGCAATGAGATGAAAGAAAATTCTAGCAATGTTCTAGATCAGTATTTCACTAAGTCTAGTGTGGCTTTAAAATGCTTTCAAAAAGCTTGTGAAGTTATTAAAAAATACGAAAATTTAGATGACTTTATTTTTTTAGAGCCAAGTGCAGGCGATGGGGTGTTTTATGACTTATTCCCTAAAAATAGACGCATTGGTATAGACATTGAACCTAAAAGAGATGGATTTATTCAATGCGATTTTTTAAATTATAAATTACCCACACATCAAAAAGTGATTTGCTTGGGCAACCCTCCTTTTGGGCATCGTGGGGTTATGGCGTTAGAATTTATCAACCATGCTAGAAGTTGTGATTTTGTGTGTTTTATCCTACCCATGTTCTTTGAAAGTCAAGGAAAGGGCTCTGTTAAGTATCGTGTGAAAGGTTTAAATCTGCTTTATAGCGAACGCTTAGAAAAAAATGCGTTTATAGATTTTAAAAATAAAGAAGTGGATGTGCATTGCGTGTTCCAAATTTGGAGCAAAAAGTATCAAAACAAAAAAAGTGAATTTTCTTGGTATAAGAATCGCCATAAAGAACCCTTTGGCGAGTATATCAAGGTTTTCACGGTTTCATTGGCTAAAAACAGAGAATGCGGTAAAGAGTGGATTTTTAATCAAAAAGCGTCTTTTTACCTTTCATCAACTTTTTATAAAAGCACACAAATTGTAGAGAATTTTGAGGAAGTTAAGTATCAATCTGGTATTGCTGTGGTATTTACTAGCGCTGACAAGGTTTTAAACGCTAAATTAAAAAAACTATTCAAAGAAATTGATTGGACAAAATACGCAAGTTTAGCGACTAATTCTTGCTATCATTTAGGCAAAAGCCATATTTTTCAAGCCTTATATGATCATTTGGATAGCTTAAAGGATAATTGATGGACTTAGAACAAACTTTTTTAAAAATTATTGAAAAAAAACATAAAGAATTGAATTTAGGGCAAGATTACAACGCTATTTTTTCAAAAATTAGAGATTTTGAAGCCAACGCTATAGGGCAGATTGGCGAAGAGTTTTTAAAAAGCGTGCTTAACGCTATAGATGGAGTGATCAATGATGGCATTATTCATGATGAATACGATATTATGACAAAAAGCGGTGTGTCCTTTGAAGTCAAAACCGCACGAAAAGGCAGAACCAACAACACTTTTCAGTTCAATGGTATAAACCCACGATATAACTATGATTTTTTGATTTGCTTAGGAGTGTGCGAGGACCAATTACTTTATAGAATTTTTAAAAAAGATGAAATCAACTACATTCATAAAGAAAGAAAATACTTTATTAAACAAAATGAGTTCAAAAAGCAATTGGTGCCAATGAATCCTGATAATCAAGTCAATTATAAGCTCACCCTCAATCTTAAAGAACTGAAAGAAATTACAAATCTCATCAAAAAGTTAGAAAGAATTTTAGAGTTAGATTAATATTTTTAGATAGAATTGAGTGGATCAAAATGTTTTTAGGAATAAAGTTTGCTTATCTTATCTTTAAGAAATAAAATGAAGTGGAGGATAGGATGTCTAAGATTTCAAATCATTATAACCCGTCTTTGATGGTGAGGGATTACCATACTCAAAGGGTTAGTCCGCACGCAAGAAAAGAAGAAAATAAGGAAATTCAAAATCTTTCAGAGAATGATGAAAAGATCAAATTGGCCAAACAAGCTAAGCAGGATAACCTAGCCATAGGGGATTTAGAAAGCCGTCTCAAAAGCTTAAAAGGCATGGATAAAGACGCTAAAGAGTTGGTAGGGATTTCTAAATCTTACGCTCATAACAATGAAAAAGATCGAAGCGATTTTGAGCGTTTTAAAGGCCGTTTGGATAAAGCGATTGATTCTTTCAACCAAAAATCAGGCAACGATAGTTTGAAACTCCCTAGCAATATTGATATTGACGACACGAAGGCTTTGGAGAAATTTTCAAAATCATTAGAAAGTGAGAAAGAAAGCATTCAAAACTCTTTGCACCAGTGGAAAAAACAGCTCGCTGAAACGAATCATTTGAACAAGGAATACAACACCTTAGATAAAACGAGACTGAACGCTCAAAAATTCCAAGATGTCCATGACACAAGCAAGATCACCCCATCTCGCTTGCAAGACTTGCTCGCTTGAAAGAGTTTGCTTATAGCGAGCCTTGTTTAGATGAAGAAGATAAAAAGGCTGTTTTAGAGGTTTTAAATTCCAAACAGCTCACGCAAGGCAAACGCTCTCTGTTATTTGAAGAAGCTTTGTGCGAGTTTTTGGGCGTTAAACATGCGTTAGTGTTTAACAGCGCGACTTCAGCCCTTTTAACGCTTTATAGGAATTTTAGCGGATTTAGCGCTCATTGTAATGAAATAATCACCACCCCTATAAGCTTTGTAGCGACGGCTAACATGCTCTTAGAAAGCGGCTATACACCCGTATTTGCTGAAGTCAAAAACGATGGCAATATAGATGAATTGGCCCTAGAAAAGCTCATTACTAAAAAAACCAAAGCCATAGTGAGCGTGGATTATGCCGGTAAAAGCGTGGAAATAGAAAGCATTCAAAAGCTTTGCAAAAAACATTCTTTGAGTTTTCTTTCTGACAGCTCGCATGCTCTAGGGAGCGAGTATCAAAACAAAAAAGTAGGAGGCTTTGCGTTAGCGAGCGTGTTTAGTTTCCATGCCATTAAGCCTATCACTACGGCTGAGGGGGGAGCGGTGGTTACTAATAATAGCGAATTATATGAAAAAATGAAATTGTTTCGCTCTCATGGCATGCTCAAAAAAGATTTTTTTGAAGGCGAAGTCAAAAGCATAGGGCATAATTTCCGCTTGAATGAAATCCAAAGCGCTTTGGGTTTGAGCCAGCTTAAAAAAGCCCCCCTTTTAATGCAAAAAAGAGAAGAAATCGCTCTAACTTATGATAGGATTTTTAAAGATAACCCTTATTTCACCCCTTTACACCCCTTGTTAAAACACAAAAGCTCTAACCACCTTTATCCTATTTTAATGGATCAAAAATTTTTTACATTTAAAAGATCCATTTTAGAAAATTTGCACAAGCTTGGCATTTTAGCCCAAGTGCATTACAAGCCCATCTATCAATACCAATTGTATCAACAGCTCTTCACAGCCCCATTAAAAAGCGCAGAAGATTTTTATAACGCTGAAATTTCCTTGCCTTGTCATGCGAATTTAGATTTAGAGAGCGTTCAAAACATCGCTCATGGCGTTTTAAAAACTTTTGAGAGTTTTAATAGAATAAGTTCCGTTTAGGGCTTCAAGTCTTAATCATTAAGAATGGTGCGGAAGAAAGGAATCGAACCTTCATGCCTTGCGGCGCTAGATCCTAAGTCTAGTGCGTCTACCAATTTCGCCACTTCCGCACACCGCACACCATCGCATGCACATAAGAGTAAAAAATAAAGAAGCAGTATTTTAGCTGTTTAATCCTTTAAAAATACTGAAAAATTGAAGTTTTTTATAAATTTGGAGTTTTTTCTGGCTTTTAGGGGGTTTTAAATTCTTTTAAGGTATTCTAACGAGACTATATCATTAGATAGTTTTAAGGAAATTAAGGAACACAATGGAAGTTTCACGCAAGAAAATTTACAACCCCGATTCTACAGAAAGTGTGAATGAAAGAAAGATTTTTGGGGGTAATCCTACAAGCATGTTTGATTTGAATAAAATCAAGTATCAATGGGCGGATCATTTGTGGAAAACGATGCTCGCTAACACCTGGTTTGCCGAAGAAGTGAGCATGAACGATGACAAAAGAGATTATTTGAAATTAAGCGCAGAAGAAAAGATCGGCTATGACAGAGCTTTAGCACAACTCATTTTTATGGATAGCTTGCAAACCAATAATTTAATTGACAATGTCAATCCCTTTATCACCAGTCCCGAAATCAATTTGTGTTTGGTGCGTCAAGCTTATGAAGAAGCCTTACACAGCCATGCGTATGCGGTGATGGTAGAAAGCATTAGCGCGAATACTGAAGAAATTTATGACATGTGGCGTAACGATATGCAATTAAAAAGCAAGAACGATTATATCGCGCAAGTGTATATGGAATTAGCCAAAAACCCTACAGAAGAAAACATCCTCAAAGCACTTTTTGCGAACCAGATTTTAGAGGGGATTTATTTTTATAGCGGGTTTAGCTATTTTTACACTTTGGCTAGGAGTGGTAAGATGCTAGGATCAGCGCAAATGATTCGTTTTATCCAAAGAGATGAGGTAACGCATTTGATTTTATTCCAAAACATGATCAACGCTTTAAAGAATGAAAGAGCGGATCTATTCACGCCAAAATTGATTAATGAAGTCATAGAAATGTTTAAAAAAGCGGTAGAAATTGAAGCCTTGTGGGGGGATTATATCACGCAAGGCAAGATTTTAGGGCTAACTTCAAGCCTGATTGAGCAATACATCCAGTTTTTAGCGGATAGCCGTTTGAGTAAGGTGGGTATCGCTAAAGTTTATGGCGTCCAACACCCCATTAAATGGGTAGAGAGCTTTTCAAGTTTCAATGAGCAACGCTCCAATTTCTTTGAAGCTAGGGTGAGCAATTACGCTAAAGGGAGCGTGAGTTTTGATGATTTTTAAGGGGCTTGTTTGAATAGTATCAAAAACCATTTGATGTGTGAAGAAATCCATAAGCGTTTTCATTTGCATCCCAAAGTGAGAGAGGCTATGGAGAGCATTGAAAGGGAGGTTTTTGTGCCAGCCCCCTTTAAACACTTTGCCTACACTTTAAACGCGCTTTCTATGCAAGCGCAACAATACATCTCTTCGCCCCTAACCGTGGCCAAAATGACGCAATATTTAGAAATCGATCATGTGGATAGCGTGCTAGAAATTGGCTGCGGGAGCGGCTATCAAGCGGCGGTGCTGTCTCAAATTTTCAGGCGCGTTTTTAGCGTTGAAAGGATTGAAAACCTGTATTTAGAAGCGCGTTTGCGCCTTAAAAATCTCGGTTTAGACAACGTTCATGTTAAATTCGCTGATGGGAACAAGGGCTGGGAGCAATACGCCCCCTATGACAGGATTTTGTTCTCTGCTTGCGCTAAAAATATCCCTCAAGCGCTTATTGATCAGCTTGAAGAAGGTGGGATATTAGTTGCGCCCATTCAAGAAAACAACGAGCAAGTCATCAAACGCTTTGTGAAGCAAAATAACGCCTTGCGCGTCCAAAAAGTGTTAGAAAAATGCTCGTTTGTGCCTGTCATAGATGGGGTGCAATAAAGATTAAGGCATGATTAAACACTATCTTTTCATGGCGGTTTCGCAAGTCTTTTTCTCTTTCTTTTTAGTGCTGTTTTTTATCTCTTCTATCGTGTTATTAATCAGTATCGCAAGCGTAACGCTCGTGATTAAAGTGAGCTTTTTGGATCTAGTGCAACTCTTTTTGTATTCCTTGCCAGGAACCATTTTTTTTATTTTGCCGATCACTTTTTTTGCGGCTTGCGCTTTGGGGCTTTCAAGGCTTAGCTATGACCATGAACTATTAGTGTTTTTCTCTTTAGGGGTTTCGCCTAAAACAATGACTAAAGCGTTTGTGCCTTTAAGTCTGTTAGTGAGCGCGATTTTATTGGTGTTTTCGCTTATTTTAATCCCCACTTCTAAGAGCGCTTATTACGGGTTTTTGCGTCAAAAAAAAGACAAAATTGATATTAATATCAGAGCCGGTGAATTCGGGCAAAAATTAGGCGATTGGCTCGTGTATGTAGATAAAGCTGAAAACAATTCCTATGATAATTTAGTGCTTTTTTCCAATAAAAGCCTCTCTCAAGAAAGCTTCATTCTGGCTCAAAAAGGCAATATCAACAACCAAAACGGCGTGTTTGAATTGAATTTATACAGCGGGCATGCGTATTTCACTCAAGGCGATAAAATGCGTAAAGTTGATTTTGAAGAATTGCATTTGCGCAACAAGCTCAAGTCTTTCAATTCTAATGATGCGGCCTATTTGCAAGGCACGGATTATTTGGGTTATTGGAAAAAAGCCTTTGGTAAAAACGCTAATAAAAATCAAAAACGCCGTTTTTCTCAAGCGATTTTAGTTTCATTGTTCCCTTTAGCGAGCGTGTTTTTAATCCCCTTATTTGGCATCGCCAACCCGCGATTCAAAACGAACTGGAGTTATTTTTATGTCCTTGGAGCGGTTGGGGTTTATTTTTTAATGGTGCATGTGATTTCTACGGATTTGTTTTTGATGACCTTTTTCTTCCCCTTTATTTGGGCGTTTGTCTCTTATTTGTTGTTTAGAAAATTCATTTTAAAGCGTTATTAAATGCGTTGTTTTAAGGCTACTATCGCTTATGATGGGGCGTATTTTTTAGGCTATGCCAAGCAGCCTAACAAACTCGGCGTTCAAGATAGAATAGAAAGCGCTTTAAACGCGCTAGGGATTAAAAGCGTTGTGGTTGCGGCTGGGCGCACGGATAAAGGCGTGCATGCGAACAATCAAGTGCTGTCTTTTTGCGCTCAAAAACACTGGAATGCCGCTAAATTATTTTATTATCTAGCCCCTAAACTCGCCCCGCATATTGTCTTAAAAAAACTAGAAGAAAAAAACTTCCATGCGCGTTTTGACGCTCAAAAAAGAGCGTATCGTTACCTTTTGACGAAGAATTTAAAAACGCCTTTTTTAGCGCCTTATATCGCTTGTGGGGATTATGGCTCACTAGATTTATTAAACAGCGCTTTAAAGCAATTCACAGGCAAGCATGATTTTTCTTTGTTTAAAAAAGAAGGCGGGGCTACAACCGATCCTAATCGCATCATTTTTAACGCTTTTGCTTATACAGCCTTTATCATGGGGCATGAGTGCGTGGTGTTTAAAATCATTGGCGACGCGTTTTTACGCTCCAGTGTGCGTTTGATCATTCAAGCATGCGTTCAATATTCCTTAGAAAAAATCACGCTCGCTGAAATTCAAGCACAAATCCATAACATTAAAGCCACTATAAAAACGCCCATAATGGCTAATGGCTTGTATTTGCACAGGGTGTATTATTGAAATCTTAAAAGGTGTTCTTCCCAATCTAGAGCGCTTTTGATAATGGTGTCCAGGTTGTCATAAAGGGGTTTGAAAGGGGTGTTTTGTAAGATTTTAGCGTTATTGGCAATAAGGCTTGCTGGATCGCCCTGTCGTTTGTCTAAAATTTCCACTAAAAAATCCTTATTTGAGATTTCTTTGACCTTTTCTACCACTTCTTTCACGCTATGGCCTTGATTGTAGCCGACATTATAGATCTCGCTCTTATTTTTTTCTAAAAGAGTGTGATAGCTCGCTAAATGTGCGTTAGCCAAATCATCTACATGGATATAATCCCTAATGCAAGTGCCATCTCTAGTGGGGTAATTAGTGCCAAAAATCCCCATTTTTTTCCTTTTCCCCACCGCGCATTCGCATGCGATTTTGATCAAATGCGTGGCGTTGAGCGTGCGCTGCCCTAAAGTGTAGGGGGTGGTATAATCATTGCGCATGCATGCCCCAGCCACATTGAAATAGCGCAAAATAACGCATTTAAAATCCGCTATTTTAGAAGTGTCTAACAAGATCCTTTCGCTCATCATTTTAGACGCTCCATAAGGATTAATGGGGTTTAAGGGGCTTTCTTCATTCAAGCTTGAACTAGATTCGCCATAAACCACGGCCGTGGAAGAAAAAATAAAACGCTTGATTGCATGTTTTAAGCAAAGTTTGACAAGCTCTAAAGTGTTGAGCGTGTTGTTGGTGTAGTATTCTAAAGGCAAGTGCGTGGATTCTTCTACTGAGATTTTAGCTCCAAAGTGCAAAATGGATTCAATAGGGTCTTTTAGCTGTTGCTTATTTAAAAAGGCGTCTAATTTGTGCGTTTCATTCAAATTCGCTTGAATAAACACAACCCTATTAGGGTAGTAATGCTCTAACGCTTTGATATGCTCTAAAAAACCGGTGCTTAAGTCATCTACAATAATGATGTTTTCTTTGGTTTTTTCTAAAAACGCCCTTGCGGTATGCGAGCCTATATACCCGCACGCTCCTGTGAATAATAATGCCATAAAACCCCTTTTAAAATGAAAAAATAACAACTATTATAACATCTTAATCCCATTTATCATTTAAGGATTTCTTAAGAAAATTTAATCTATAATTTCGTCTTTATTGACTTTAAGGGCTTATAGCTCAGGTGGTTAGAGCGCACCCCTGATAAGGGTGAGGTCGGAGGTTCGACTCCTCCTAAGCCCACCATTTCTTACCATCTTTGGGGAATTAGCTCAGCTGGGAGAGCGCCTGCTTTGCACGCAGGAGGTCAGCGGTTCGATCCCGCTATTCTCCACCATTGTTTTCTCCTTAAATTTTTTTCTTAATTTTTTCTTTTTGTCAGTCGTGTCTTGGTTGAGAAATCTTAAACGATTGGATCGTCTTTGTTTAACGCCGCAAGTCTTTTAACTCAAAGCTCCTTGATGAAAGATTAAGTTGGATTGAGACTTTTTGTTTGCTTTGTTCTTTATATTGTGCAAAATCTCTTTTGCTTTGTAATCTTTCGCTTTCTATCTTTGGCGGCTTTATCGGCTTATATTTGCTCTAAGGGGCTTAAAATTTTGGTGTCAATTCATTTAAATTTTCTGTATTTTTTAATAATCCTCTTGACCTGTTAAATCTTTTTGAGATAGTATTTCTTCATTAAGAGTGCTAGGTAGTGGCCTGGCATCCTTAAAATCTATAGAATTCCTATCGCTATAAAAATTTTTACTCCTACTATCTAAATTACTGCTAAGCTTAACGTCGTTACATTAATGATTGTAAGCGTGTTGTTACTAAATTGTGGGTTTTGAGCACTTAATTCTTTCTTTATCAGCTCAATTCAAGCCTTTCGTTAGAGCGTGGAAAAAATGTTAGAAACCCTTACAAAACAAGCTAATATATTCCATTCAATTTATTTCAAGGACAAACAAACATGAAAAAATTTCTTTATACCCTACTCGCGCTTCTTTTAATCGGCCTTTTAACAACCTATCTTATCCTTTTCACAGAATGGGGGAACAAAATCATCGCTTCGTATATAGAGAAAAAAATCAACCCGAACGAACGCTACTTGAGCGTTAAAACCTTTAAATTGAGATTCAACTCTTTAGACTTTGAAGCTCAAGCCAACGATGATTCCACGCTCATTCTTAAGGGGGATTTCTCGCTTTTAAAGCAAAGCGTAAATTTGAATTACCATATAGACATTAAAAATTTATACTCTTTCAAAGAATGGATACCCTACCCTTTAAGGGGGGCTATTATGACTTCTGGGAACATTAAAGGGCATAGAAAAGCCCTTGTAGTTCAAGGCGTCTCTAATGTCGCTCAATCCCACACTGCCTACAACGCCCTTTTAGATGATTTCAAGCTTTCTCACTTAAACTTGAACGCAAAAGACGCCAATTTAGAAGATTTGCTTTATTTAATCAATCGCCCCGCTTATGCGAACGCAAAAGTGTCCTTACAAGCGGATTTTAACTCTCTAAAGCCCTTAGAAGGGCATTTGATCCTAACAGCTAATAACGCTTTAATCAACAACGCTTTAATGAATCAAATTTTTCATTTAAACCTTAAAGACACGCTTGTTTTCAGCCTCTCGCACTCAAGCGATTTTAAAGGAAACAAAGCCATCAGCGATACCACCCTAACTAGCCCTTTAGTTAATTTCACAGCCCTAAAAAGCGAATATCTTTTCTCTGTTTTAAAACTCAACGCCCCCTACACTTTAGAAATACCCAACCTAGCCAAACTCCAAAACATTACCAACCACCCCTTAAAAGGGAGCTTGACTTTAAAAGGCGATATAGAGCAAAGCCCCAAACTTTTAAAAATCAGCGGCCATTCAAATTTATTAGACGGCGCGCTGGATTTCACGCTTTTAAATAAAGATTTGAAAGCCCGTTTTTCCAATATTTCCACTTTAAAGGCCTTAGATTTATTCCATTACCCTAAATTTTTCCAATCCATTGCAGACGCTAACTTGGATTATGACCTTAGCACCAAACAAGGCGTATTGAAAGCCCGCCTAAAAAACGCAAGATTCCTCAAAAATGCATTCAGCGATTTCCTCTACTCCATTTCTAAATTTGATATTACGAAAGAAATTTATAACGATGCCAATTTGGTAAGCCAAATCAACCAGCAACGCCTGCTCTCTGATTTGAGTTTAAAAAGCCCCAAAACCCAATTGAAAATCCATAACGGCTTGTTGGATTTAAGCACCAAACAAATGGACATGCTCATGGATGCGGAAATTTTAAAATTCATTTTTAAAATGAAACTTCAAGGCAGCATGCACCAGCCAAAATTTTCCCTCATTTTAAATGAGAAAGCCATCCAACAAAACCTGCAACAAGGCTTGAAAGAAATCTTAAAAAATGACACCCTTAAAAAAGGTTTAGACCATTTATTTAAAGATGATAAGCTCAAAGAAAAGCTTGAAAAAGGGCTTAAGGGGCTTTTTTAAAATTTTAAAGGATAGAGAAATGGCGCACATTTTAGTTAGCGGGGCGACTTCAGGGTTTGGGCTAGAAATCGCTAAGGCGTTTTTACAAAAAAACCATGTGGTTTTTGGCACAGGGAGGCGAAAAGAGAATTTACAAAAATTGCAACTCGCTTACCCCAAGCATTTCATTCCCTTGTGTTTTGATCTTCAAAACAAGCCTGAAACTAAGCGAGCGGTAGAGACTATTTTCTCCATGACGGATCGCATTGACGCTCTAATCAATAACGCCGGCTTAGCACTAGGCTTAAACAAGGCTTATGAATGCGAGTTAGACGACTGGGAAATCATGATAGACACGAATATCAAGGGGTTGTTGCATCTCACCCGTTTGATCTTGCCCTCTATGATAGAACATGACCAAGGGACTATCATCAATCTTGGCTCTATCGCTGGCACTTACCCCTATCCTGGCGGGAATGTCTATGGAGCGAGCAAGGCGTTTGTGAAGCAATTTTCTTTAAATTTGCGAGCGGATTTGGCTGGCACTAACATTAGAGTGAGTAATGTTGAACCAGGTTTGTGCGGCGAAACAGAATTCAGCATGGTGCGTTTTAAGGGCGATAAAATCAAAGCCCAATCCGTCTATGAAAACACCCTTTACCTCAAACCACAAGATATTGCTAACATCGTGCTATGGATTTATGAACAACCCTTGCATGTCAATATCAACCGCATAGAAATCATGCCCACAAGCCAAACTTTCGCTCCCCTACCCACCCATAAAAACCCTTAAGGGGTTTTAAAATAAAGGCTTTATTTTAGTTAAATACTTAAGGTTTTTTTAAACTTTAACGACTCTTTAAGTTTTAAAAAAAAAGAATTTTGATTGCTTTATTTTAAGCTCATTATTAAGGGGATAGGAAGTATTTTGAAACAATCCTCCCCTAAATCCCCCTAACCCTCCAAAAAAACCGCCTTTTAAAGCCGTTTGATCAAGCCTTATTCAAACTAAACTTTAATTTTGAGCTGCTTGAGAATATCGCATGCCCCTTTAGCGCCTAATTTACAGCCTTTTTTAAAGTTTTCTATGGCTTGTTTTTCATTCCTTGTTACGCCTTCGCCATTGTATTGCATAGCCCCTAAATTGAAACACCCTCCGCCATTTTCCAATTCGCATGCCTTAGAATAACGAGCGAGAGCCTCTTTAAAATTCTTCGCCACGCCATCGCCATGATGATACATATTCCCTGCGTTAAAGCACCCCGGGCTGTCTTTTAAGTCGCAAGCTTTGTCATACGAAGCGAGCGCTTTTTTCAAATCTTTAGGCGTGCCTCTGCCTGCATCATACAAGCTCCCTAATATCGTGCAACCATCGCCATCGTTTAAATCGCACGCTTTAGCAAAATATTCCACCGCTTTTTTAAAATCCCTAGTTACCACTTTACCATCATGATAAATCCCCCCTAAGCTCGCACACCCTTCAGCGTATTTCAAATCGCACGCTTTAGAGTAGTATTGTAAGGCTTTATTGGTGTTTTGGGACACGCCTTGCCCGCTATAATATAAATTCCCTAGCAAATGACACCCATTGCTGTAATCTAAATCGCAAGCCTTAGCGTAAAAGGAGGCGGCTTTTTTCAAATTCTTTTCCACGCCATGCCCTTGATAATAAAGCACCCCTAAATTAAAACACCCGCTATTTTCTTTCAAATCGCAAGCTTTTTCAAAATACTTCTTAGCTTGAGAAAAATCTCGCTCTTTGTAGCTCTTTGCGCCCAAACCCACAAGCTCTTTAGGGTCTTGCTCTGCCATTAGCCCCCCTAAACACAACGCACCCAAGCACAAAACCCTAAAAAAGGACTTTTTGACATTTTCTAACATGATATATCTCCTTATTAAAAATTTTATTATAGTGTTATTAAGCAAATACAAAATGCCATGATCTCTTTGTTATCTTAAGCTAACGCCCGCTTGCAAATTTCTGTGATCTTACCCCACTCTTTGTTTTGAATTAAATCTTTAGGGGTAAGCCAGCTCCCCCCCACGCATAAAACATTTTCTAAATTCAAATAAGAACGCATGTTATCTGCACTAATCCCCCCAGTGGGGCAAAATTTCACCCCTTTAAAAGGGCCGTTAAAAGCGTTTAAAAGCTTAACGCCCCCACAATACTCTGCCGGGAAAAATTTCAAAGCGTGATAGCCCCATTCTAAAGCTTGCATGACTTCACTACTGCTAGAAACCCCGGGTATTAGGGGCATGCCTTTTTTCTTTGCGTGTTCTAAAAGGCTAGGCGTAAGGCCCGGGCTAATCAAAAACTCTGCCCCCCTATTTTGAGCCTGCTCTAATTGAGCAGAGTTTAAAATCGTGCCAGCGCCCACACGCATTTTTGGCACATTCTTAGCGATAAGCTCTATGGCTTCTAAAGCGCAACTGGAGCGCAAAGTTACTTCTATGATTGGAATACCCCCCTCTATCAGGCTTTGCGCTAAAGGCACAGCGTCTTTTATATTTTCAATCACCACCACAGGGACAATGGGGCTAATTTGTAAAACCTCTATTGTTTTATCTTGCATTTTATCTCCTTTATACCTTTATGCCAAAACTCATGCCGCCCTCTTCAGCGGTATCAACATTCAATCTCAAACTCGTAAATAATTCCCTACCCAGCCCAAAAGTAGGCTTTTCTAAATTTTCTAAGGTTTCTAAAAACAAGGGGTTGATGCCTCTATTTTCAAAATCCTTTTCAAGCACATTCAAGGCGTTATTAGGAGCGTCTAATTCTATCCAATCGCCATCTTTAATCTTAATGATCGCCCCGTTTAACGCCCCCTCAGGGCTTAAATGGATCGCGCTAGGCACTTTCCCGCTCGCCCCGCTCATGCGCCCATCCGTAACGAGCGCGACCTTATAGCCCATATCCTGCAAAGCCCCTAAATTCGTGGTGAGTTTGTGCAATTCTGGCATGCCATTAGATTTAGGCCCTTGGAAAGGCAAGACCGCCACAAAGTCCCTTTCTAATTCTTTATTTTTAAAGCGTTCTAAAAATTCGCTTTGGGTTTTAAAAACAATCGCTCTGGCTTTAACTTTCCTATGCTCATCTTTAATGGCTGAAATTTTAATCACGGCCCGCCCTAAATTACCCTTTAAAATTTTAAGCCCCCCATTAGCGGCAAAAGGCTCGCTCACAGGGCGTAAAATATCCGTATTCAGGCTATGATTGATGGCGTCTTTATACACCAAGTGGTCGTTTTCTAAAAAGGGGGTTTTGGTGTAATTTTGCATGCCTTTTTGCGTTTCTGTATCCATGATGGTATGAGTGTCTTCAAATAAAAGCCCCTCTTTTAACAATTCCTTGATCACAAACGCTAAGCCCCCACAGGCTTCAAAAGCGTTCACATCCGCTGATCCGTTAGGATAGACTTTAGCTAAAAGGGGTATGAGGTTAGAAACTGCGTCAAAATCGTCCCAATTAAGGATCACCCCACAAGATCTAGCGATAGCGATCAAATGTAAAGTGTGGTTAGTAGAACCTCCTGTCGCCATTAAGCCTATAAGCGCGTTAAGAATGCTTTTTTCATCAATGAGTTTGGCTAAAGGCAGGACTTTTCCGCTCGCTAATCTTTTAGCGCTCTCTTCTACTAAAACCTTTCGTAAGGGGTTGTTAGGGTTGATAAAGCTAGAATTAGCCACATGCAACCCCATAAATTCCATCATCATTTGATTAGAATTAGCCGTGCCATAAAAAGTGCAAGTGCCCACATCATGATAGCTTTGCATTTCCACTTTTAAAAGCTCTTCTCTGTTGATTTTTCCTAGCGCAAAATCTTGGCGCGCTTTGGCTTTTTTATAATTTTCTATCCCGCTCACCATAGGCCCGCTTGGCACAAACACGCTCGCTAAATTCCCAAAGCTTAACGCTCCTATGAGTAAGCCTGGCACAATCTTATCGCACACGCCTAAAAAAAACGCCCCGTCAAAAACATTATGGCTTAACCCTACGGCGGTACTTAATGCGATCACATCTCTACTGAACAAGCTCAATTCCATTCCCTCATAACCCTGCGTGATACCATCACACATCGCTGGCACCCCACTAGCAACGCTCGCATAAGCGTTATGCTCTTGCAATTCTTTTTTAATCCAGTCAGGGTAATTTTTAAAAGGTTGGTGGGCTGAAAGCATGTCATTATAAGCGGTGATAATCGCAAAATGCTTTCTTTTATGCGAACCTAAAGGCATCTTTAAATGCTCTGGCATGCTCGCTGTAACATGCGCAATATTCGCGCAACCCAAGCTCTCAATCTTGGGCTGGTTTTTAGGGTTAAAGATATTTTCTAAATAAAGCTCTCTGGTTTTTTTGCTACGCTCTGTAATTTTTTCTTTGATTTGTTCTAAAGAATGCTTAGGCATGAACACCCCTTCAATTAAGATTTAATATATAATAATAACTTAAAAACACTCTAAAAGGGTTATTGATGTTGGATTTTGATTTGGTTCTTTTTGGCGCGACTGGGGATTTAGCCATGCGAAAGCTCTTTGTTTCGCTCTATGAAATTTATATTCATTATGGTTTTAAAAACGATTCTAGAATTATCGCATCGGGGCGTAAGGAGCTATCCAATGAAAAGTTTTTAGCGCTTCTTTGTGAAAAAACACAACTGCATTCAAGAGAAAAGGGTGAGGAATTTTTAGCCCATATCAGTTATTTGCGCATCCGTTTGGATAACTCTAAAGACTTTGAAGAATTGAGTAAAATCGCTACAAACAATAAGCCCTTGATTTTCTACTTTTCTATCTCCCCTAGTTTTTTTGCAACGACCGCTCAAAATTTAGCCCAAAACGCGCTCAATCACGCCAACACTCGCTTGATTTTAGAAAAGCCTTTAGGGCATGATTTAAAGACTTGTCAAGAGATTTTCCAAAGCATTAGCGCTTTTTTTAAAGAAGAACAAATCTTTAGAATCGATCATTATTTAGGGAAAAAGGGCGTTCAAAATATCCTTGAATTGCGCTTAAATAACCCTATCTTAAACATTTTATGGGATCAAATCAGCACGGTTGAAATCTGCGTGTATGAGACTTTGGGGGTGGAAGAAAGGGGCGAATTTTACGATAAAATCGGGGCTTTAAGGGATATGGTTCAAAACCATCTCTTGCAAGTTTTATCCCTTATCGCCACAGATTTACCCAACGATTTAAAAGACTTAAGGAAAGAAAAAATCAAAGTTTTAAAAACCTTACAACCCCCTAAAGATTTTAAAAAACAGGTTATTCGGGCCCAGTATCAAGGCTATAGAGATGAAAATAAGGTTAATAAAGAGAGCCAGACAGAAACTTTTGTCGCTATTAAAGCCTTTTTGGATACGCCTAAATTTAAAGGCGTGCCTTTCTACCTTAAGCACGCTAAAAAAATGCCCCACAGCCAAGCGAGCGTGAAAATCCATTTTAACGCAGTCAATACGCTAGAATTTTTCCTCTCTCAAGATAAAATCACTCTCACCCTAAAAGATCATCAAAACCCCCTTATTTTAGAAACCCCTAACAAACAAGAATTTTTACAGCCCTACGCTAAATTGCTCTATGATGCGATACAAAATAACCACAATAATTTCGCCCACCAATTGGAATTAGAAGCGTCATGGGTTTTTATTGACACGCTCATAGAGGGTTTTATCAATAACGCCACGCCCTTATATTCCTATGAAAGCCATAATCTCAACGAATCAGAATTTTTAAAACCACTCTATCAATAAAAGGGATTTCATGGGTTATCAATTGTTTGAATTTGAAAATTTGAAAGATTGCCACAAGGCTTTAACAGAGCGTTTTAAAGAATTTTTTAACGCCGCCTTAAAAAAGCACCATCAAGTTTCTATCGCTTTTTCTGGGGGCCGTTCGCCCATTAGCTTGTTGCAAAAATTGAGCGTTTTAGATCTCAAATGGCATGCGTGTTTAGTCAGTTTGGTGGATGAACGCATTATAGACACCAATCATGATGACAGCAACACCAAATTATTACACGACTACTTGTTGCAAAATAACGCCTTAAAAGCTTCTTTCATTCCGCTTTTGCCCAAAAAGATTTCTAGCGATACAAACGCGCTTTTTAATTTTGCTAACCAGCATTTCAAACAGCCCCATTTAGCCATTTTGGGCATGGGGACTGACGGGCATACGGCTAGCCTTTTTCCTGAAACGAGCGCTTTTTTAAACGAAGAAAAAGAAAATATCGTCTTAACTAAGCCAGCTAACGCTCCTTATGAGCGCTTGAGCATGTCTATTAACGCCTTAGAAAATTGCGAAAAACTTTTCTTAAGCATTAGCGGAGTGCAAAAAAGGGGAGTTTTAGAAAAAGCTTTAAAAGAAAACGCTCCCTATTCTCTGCCGATTGCTCGGATTTTACATTCTCAAAAAGTTACCACGGAGGTGTTTTATGCCAAAAACTGAAACTTACCCAAGACTATTAGCCGATATTGGCGGCACGAACGCGCGCTTTGGCTTGGAAGTCGCCCCACGACAGATTGAGTGCATTGAAGTCTTGCCATGCAAAGATTTTGAAAGCTTGAGCGATGCGGTGCGATTTTATCTTTATAAATGCAAAGAAAGCCTTAAACTGCACCCTACTTATGGCTCTTTTGCGGTGGCTACGCCCATTATGGGGGATTTTGTCCAAATGACGAACAACCACTGGACTTTTTCTATTGAAACGACACGGCAATGTTTGAATTTAAAAAAATTGCTTGTCATCAATGATTTTGTCGCACAAGCCTATGCCATTAGCGCGATGCAAGAAAACGATCTGGCTCAAATAGGCGGGATTAAGTGCGAAATCAACGCTCCTAAAGCGATTTTAGGGCCAGGAACTGGGCTTGGGGTAAGCACTCTTATCCAAAACAGCGATGGCTCTTTAAAAGTCTTGCCCGGTGAAGGGGGGCATGTGAGCTTTGCCCCTTTTGATGATTTAGAAATTTTAGTGTGGCAATACGCCCGCTCTAAATTCAATCATGTGAGCGCGGAAAGGTTTTTGAGCGGGAGCGGTTTGGTGCTGATTTATGAAGCCCTGTCTAAACGCAAAGGCTTAGAAAAAGTGGCGAAGTTAAGCAAGGCTGAATTAACCCCACAAATCATTAGCGAACGTGCTTTGAATGGGGATTACCCTATATGCCGATTGACTTTGGATACTTTTTGCTCCATGCTAGGCACGCTCGCTGCTGATGTGGCTCTCACTTTGGGGGCTAGGGGGGGCGTGTATTTGTGTGGGGGGATTATCCCACGATTCATTGATTATTTTAAAACTTCGCCCTTTAGAGCGCGTTTTGAAACGAAAGGGCGCATGGGAGCGTTTCTCGCTTCTATCCCTGTGCATGTCGTGATGAAAAAAACTCCGGGACTTAATGGGGCGGGCATTGCATTAGAGAATTATTTACTGCATGATAAGATATAGCAGCATTAAGAATAAAAGCGGCTTATACAAGGGGTGTGTTTAAGTGCGCCAAACAACGATACCATATAACCAACAATGATAAAATTAGTTAAACCTATAGAAATATAAGCAAACCATAAAAACGATACAATAGCGGTATTTTAATCAAACAAGGAGTTTCAATGAGAGTTCAATCTAAAGGTTTTGCTATTTTTTCTAAAGACGGGCATTTCAAACCCCATGATTTTAGCCGCCATGCTGTAGGCCCTAAAGATGTGTTGATTGACATTCTTTATGCAGGGATTTGCCATAGCGATATTCATAGCGCTTATAGCGAATGGAAAGAAGGCATTTATCCTATGATTCCTGGGCATGAAATTGCTGGGGTCATCAAAGAAGTGGGTAAGGAAGTTAAGAAATTTAAGGTTGGCGATGTGGTGGGCGTGGGCTGTTTTGTCAATTCATGCAAAGCGTGTAAGCCCTGCAAAGAACACCAAGAGCAGTTTTGCACCAAAGTGGTATTCACTTATGATTGTTTGGATTCTTTCCATGACAACGAACCCCACATGGGCGGATACTCTAATAATATTGTCGTGGATGAAAACTATGTGATTAGCGTGGATAAAAACGCCCCTTTAGAAAAAGTAGCCCCCTTGCTTTGCGCGGGCATCACCACTTATTCGCCCTTAAAATTTTCTAAGGTTACTAAAGGCACAAAAGTTGGCGTCGCTGGGTTTGGTGGGCTAGGAAGCATGGCGGTTAAATACGCTGTGGCTATGGGGGCTGAAGTGAGCGTTTTTGCAAGAAATGAACACAAAAAACAAGACGCTTTAAGCATGGGGGTTAAACATTTCTACACTGACCCTAAACAATGCAAAGAAGAATTGGATTTTATCATTTCAACCATTCCTACCCATTATGATTTAAAAGACTATCTCAAGCTCTTAACTTATAATGGCGATCTAGCCCTTGTGGGACTCCCCCCTGTAGAAGTCGCTCCAACGCTTAGCGTTTTTGATTTTATCCATTTAGGCAATCGCAAGGTTTATGGCTCATTGATTGGGGGCATTAAAGAAACCCAAGAGATGATGGATTTTTCTATCAAACACAATATTTACCCTGAAATAGATTTGATTTTAGGCAAGGATATTGATACCGCTTATCACAACCTAACCCATGGGAAAGCGAAATTCCGTTATGTGATTGATATGAAAAAATCGTTTGATTAAAGGCTTTGACTCTAGCTCTTTTTTAAGAGCTTGAGTAGGATTTTTTTAACAATCCCATGAAGCCCTAGGATTTTAAGGGTTTTACTAATAAGACTCTTGAGTGGTATTGAAATGCAGTATTTAAATAATCTTCGCCTTGCGTTTTGGGGAATCTCATGAATGTGTAAAGAATAATGATTCAAAAAGGTCTTAAAAGCGTCATGGGCGATCTGTTCTTCTGTTTTCCATAAAGGGAAGTAGTAATGATAAGCGGCAATGCTATGGTAGTAATGCCATTTTTCTCCACCTATCTCCCCACCCCCTGTGATCAAATAAGACCAATCGCTCATAAATGGGGTTTTAGCCAAAGCGTTCAGCCATAAATCCGCTTTCAAACCAAAAGGATAGTCCCAAGGCTTGATTTGAAAATAAGGATGAGAGTCATATTGTATAACGATAGGTTCTCTTAGGGCTTGTTTAATGGTGTTATGATAAATTGCATTGGCCACGCCCTTTAAATGCTCTTCAGAAAGCCTATAATAGTGTGGGAAAATGCAATACTCTATTTTTAATGGTGCGATCTTTGAACGACAAAATTCTGTCAGTTGCGGTTCTTTATCTATTTTTTGCGTGCGTATGATTTCTAATATTTTTTTACAAAATTGATTTTTTCGCTGGTAAGTTAAGTTGCAATAAAAAAAGCCTTCATACGGGTATATTTTGTCATAAACCCCATAAAAATAATTCTCATCATTTTCTTTAATGTTTAAGAAATCAGCGCTAAATTCATTGCAAAAGATAACA
>NZ_QBAW01000013.1 GCF_009689985.1 Helicobacter pylori
TTCTAATTTCTTTTTTAACGCTTCTTTACGCGCTTGTTCTTGCTCTTTTAGGCGCGTGAATTCTTTTTCGCTTTCTAATCGCTCGCTTTCTAATTTCGCAAGCTTTTCGGCGTTGGCTTGTTCTAGTGGGCTTAAATTTTTAGCTTCTTGTGTGGTTTGGTTTAAATTTTCGCTTGTTTTTAATGGGTTTTCTTGTGTTTTGAGTAATTCCTCTTGACTGGTTAGCGGTTTTTTAGTAGTATTTTCTCCGTAGACCACTACATCGCTTAATGCGTTGTCGCTCTTAGCGGTTCTGTTCGGCTGAATAAAAGAGTGGATAATGTCAGCATCTCTTACATGATTTCTCATATACCTTTCATTCAATTTTGGTATAAAAGTCCTTAAAATCGTATCATTATCTTGCGTGATTAGCATATATAAGCGCGTATTATTTTCATCTTTAAACGCTTTGATATATTCTTTTTTAGCTATAGCGTTATCTCTATCTTTAATAAAAATTTCAATGTGAGGCTCTCTAAGAATTGGTTCTATTAAGCTAATAAATTTTAATCTATCTTGTGAGTTATCTCTCGTTTCTAAATGTTCTAAAAACCTGTCTTTATTTTCCACGCTCTCTAAAGTTTGTTTAAACTCTTCAACGCTCATGCCTTTAGGCAATGGTGTAGCGTTATCTTTTAGATTTTGGTTCAAATCTTTAAAAAACGCTTCTTTGTCTTCTATGACTTCAAAAGGGCGCGTATCTTGCTCTCTTATGCTTTTAACTAAATTGCTCGATTTAGTGGCTTCTTTGATTTCTTCGCTGGCTTGTTTGACGCCGTTGTTAAGCTCTTCAATGATTTTAAGCGTGTTGTTGCTAAAGTGTGATTTTTTAGCGCTCAGTTCTAACTGCTTACTGAAATCGCTTATTGAGTGGCTTCTTTCTAACGCTCGTTTTATGTGATACTTTAGGGCTGCGCCTGCAGTGGCTTCATTTAGCGCTTTGGGTAGTTTAATCCCTAAAATGCGATCAGGCGCGTTTCTGTATAGCGTTCCTAGCGTGAATTTAGTCCATTGGTATTTTAACGCTCCGCTTAAAGTGGTCGCTAATCCTTGGCTTAAATTTTTCGTTGTAGCTGGTTTTAGGCTTTCGGCGATCTTAGCGTCGTTTTTAAAAAGCTTATGAAAACCGCTCGCTATTGTTTGAAGTTGTTAAATTTAGAGATTTGTTAAGAGAATATTTAGGCGAGACAAACAGAGCAAGGTTATAGCAAGCAATGTTTTTTGGCTAAAGTTTTTGGTAGAAAGCCACTTAGCCATGAAAAACGCAATATCTTTAATCTATCGCTTCAAATCAATTGTTCAAAGACACATGCTACTTAAAATAAAACAAAAATCCTTGAATCAAGCCCAAGTTTGAGAGTTATCGGCTTGAAGTATTCTTTTTCTTACAATTTTTATCAATGTCAAAATCGCATGCTTTTTGCATGTATTCTTCAGCCTTTTGTTTATCTTTTTCCACGCCTAACCCATACCGATAAGACTCTGACAACCCTTCATAAGCTCTAGAAGAGCTCATATCAGCCGCCATTTTATAATAGACAATAGCCTTATCTTTGTCTGGCTCAATACCCAATTGATCATTCCCACTATAATAAATATCCCCTAAAAGGATATAAGCTTCTACATTACCCTTATGCATCGCTTTTCTAAAGCACTCTGTCGCTTTCACATAGTTGCTTGGAACGCCCCTACCCTCCATATACATGATGCCTAAGTTTATATAGGCGTTAGTATAGCCTTTCTCTGTAGCTATTCTAAAATATTCCACGGCTTTCTTTTCATCTTTAGGAACGCCCTTACCCTCTTTATACATCACACCTAAATTGTTATACCCTCTAGGTATGTCGTTATCAACCGCTTTTTGAAAATATTCAGCCGCTTTCTTGTAATCTTTAGGCACACCCCTACCATTTTCATACATGATTCCTAAAAGAACATAAGCAAGCGGCTCGCCATTTTTAATAGCGCTCTTATAAAAAGAAGCCGCTCGCTCGTATTCCTTATTATTATAAGCTTCTTCCCCTTTATAAATATAATTCCTTTTTTGTTCAAGGTGTTCTGCACCAAGAGCGCTAAATAAACACAAACCTACCAAACAAATCTTCAAGGCTAATTTGCTTGCATATCCCATTGTTGCTCCTCTGTTATTAATAAGATCAAACATAATGCCAATAGCTACCGATCTTAAAAAAGAAACTGCATGCGTTCTAGAACCAGCAAACATTCTCAAACTCCATTCTGCATACACCATTTTAGATCTAATATCGTCTCTTGTAATGAGAAATTCTACACTATTTTTATAAACTTTAAAACTAAATTTAAGATTTTCTCGCTAAAAGATCCCCCCTCCCAAAAAAATAAGGCTAAATAGGATTAAAAACCCGTATACGACAAAGAATTAAAATTCTTTCCTTGGATCCGTTGATCCATAGAAAACGCTCCCTTTAGTTTTAGGCAAAACTTGGATCGCATTCACATCACCCATGACCGGCTTAGTAACGATTTGATAGCCCATTTTAGTGAGGTTATCTTTCACATCAGCGGGCATGCCAAACTTTTCAATCCTCAATTCATCAGGCAACCATTGCATGTGGAATCTAGGGGCTGAGACCGCTTCAGAAATATTCATATTGTAATCAATGACATTGGAAATCACTTGCAACACCGTAGTGATAATCCTAGACCCTCCAGGGCTTCCTACCACCATGAAAACCTTATTGTTTTTCAACACAATCGTAGGCGACATGGAGCTTAAAGGGCGCTTATTGGCTTCAATCGCATTCGCATCGCCCCCTACTAAACCATAGAGATTAGGATTCCCAGGCTTTATGGAAAAATCATCCATTTCATTGTTCAATAAAAATCCTGCCCCATCAATACTAGCAGCGCTTCCATAAGAAGCGTTAATGGTGTAAGTAACGCTGACTGCATTCCCCCACCTGTCCGCTACAGAATAATGCGTGGTATTGCTCCCCTCATGCAACTGCCCCATTCCTGGTTTGATTTGAGAGCTTGGCGTAACCGTATCTGGCTGGATAGTGTCAAAAATCTTTTTGGCATACGCCTTATTAATCAATTTATCCACCGGCACTGAAACAAAATCAGCATCTCCCATATAAACCGATCTGTCCGCATAAGCTTGACGCATCGCTTCTGCAGCGATATGGATATTTTTAGAAGCCCCATACCCAAGGGTGCTTAAATCCGCATTTTCCATGACATTTAAAATCTGGATCAAATGCGTGCCTCCTGAACTTGGCGGCGACATAGAAATGATCTTATACCCACGATAACTCCCTACCACAGGTTTGCGCCATTTCACATTGTAACTGGCTAAATCTTCTTTAGTGATAATCCCTCCATTTTTTTTCATGTCTTTCTCAATCAAATCAGCGACTTGCCCTTGGTAAAAGCCTTTAGCGCCTAGCGTTTTGATTTGATTCAAAGTCTTGGCTAAATCTTTTTGGACAAACAAATCCCCTTCTTGATAATCAAGATGGCCTTTTTTAAAAAAATACTTTTTGCTAGAACTGTATTTTAAAAACCGCTCCCTTGCTTCTTTTAGGGTTTCTGCTTGTCTTTGTGAAATCGCATAACCATTTTCAGCCAATTTAATGGCAGGATCAATGAGTTGCGATAGTTTTTTTGTGCCGTATTTTTTCAGCATCGCTTCCATGCCCGCCACCGTTCCAGGAACCCCAGCCGCCAAATAGCCATCTTCGCTGAGTTTAGGGACTACATTGCCTTGCTTGTCTAAAAACATGTTTTTGGTGGCTTTTAAGGGGGCTTTTTCTCTAAAATCTAAGGCAACATTTTCACCATTAGCCAAATGGATAACCGCAAAACCCCCACCACCAATATTGCCTGCTGCAGGATGGACGACCGCTAGAGCAAAACCAATCGCTACAGCCGCATCAATCGCATTACCTCCATCTTCTAAAACCTTTTGCCCGATCTCACTAGCTAGCGGGTGGCTAGAAAGGGCCAAGCCTACTTTAGTGTTTTTAATGGGGGGGTAACTCGCTGCACTCAAAGGGCTTAACAAACCCAAAGAGAGCGCTATCACACCCAAGCCAATCGTTTTCAAAAAACTCCGTCTCATCTGTTTTCCTTTCAATCAACAATAATCGTTATTATAACACAAGCTTTACAAAACACCCTCTCGCTTATAGCTTATAGATGCTATTAACCATTATCGTTTGAGTGTTGGTTATAAAAAAGGCTCAAAAATGAGTTTTAAAAATAAACAGAGTTTAAAAAATAAGTTAAATAAGGCCTATTTGATAAAAACGCTATTGGCAGAAAACTTATTGTTTAATCCCCAATAAAGTGTCTATCATCCGATCAATGGCAGTAATGACCTTAGCGTTAGCCGCATAGCCGCTTTGAAACTTGATTAAATTCACCATTTCTTCATCCACGCTCACTTGCGAAATAGAGAGTTGCTCTTTTTTAATGGTCTCTAACATGCTTTTTTTAGTGTCCAAGATACGCCCTGATTTTTCAGCGTCCGTGTTGATTTTACCGGTTAAAAATTGATAAAACTCGCTGATTTTCATTGGTTTAATGTCAAACTTGTCGTTATAAAAATCCACGCTATCGTATTGCAATTGCTGCATCATGTTCGCCACATCAAAATTCCCGTTAATGGGGGCAAGCCATGGGCGGATAGTGGTAGGCTCTTTTTTGTATTCTTTATTCAAGCTGATATTAGAAGCGTCATCGCCTTGAAAAAAAGGGTTGAGTTTTAACGCTCCCATAAAATTCGTTCCGTTATCTTTCATAGAAACAAACAACCCTTGCGAAGCGTTTTTAGGCTGGATAACAAACTTTTTAGTCTCATTGTTAAAGCTCGCTGTGAAATAATCATCAAAATCGTTTTCGGTGTTGTTGTCTTGATTGTCATCGGTGTTAGCGTTAATGGCTTGGATAATATCGTTCATGGTTGTAATGGGCGTGATAGCAATGGTTTTTCTGGCGATTTCTTTACCATCGGTGTTGTAAGCAATAAGATCAAACGAGCCGTTTTTGATATTATAGTTAGTGTCTTTAAAGGCTTCATCGCTATTAAACTCCACAGGCTCGCCTTCAATATGATGACTCGCGCTTTGAGCGTAAATCGCATTAGTGGATTCTATCAAGCCCCTAGCAAAAGAATCCAACAAATCAATATAATCTTGCAATTTGCCCTTCAAAGTCCCGTTAGAGCCGTCATTATACACATTCAATAACGCCCCCACTTTTCCCTGATTGAGCTTGTCAGTAATATTAGTGAGCTTAAAATCATCGCTTTGAAAATAAACCTGGTTCAAACCCTCTTTATTTTCAGACTCTTTAACCGCTAAAGGATGGAAAATAGAGCCATCAATGATATTGAATCCATGCCCAATATTAAGGTTATAGCTCTCATCAAAATCCGCTGAGTCTTTATCGGTGAGCGAATGGGTTTTAATGCTGCTTTTAAAAACATTCCCTCCTAAAAGCTCTCGCAAATGGAATTCCAACTCATCTCGCTTATCCCTTAATTCATTCGCATGCTTTAAGCTTTTGTTATTTTCCACTTCTTTAATGCGTTTATTGATTTGAGCGATTTGAGAACCCAAGCTATTGACTTCTTTAATCACGCTTTTTAATTCTTCACTCGCCTTGTGCTGTAAGGTCGTTAATCTTTCTCTGGTGTCTTTAATGTTGTGCGTTAAAGCTTCTGTTTTTTGAGCGAGAGCCTGTTTTTGAGCGGAGTCTTTGGCGTTTTTAGACAATTCTTTCCATGAATTAAAATAATCTTGCAAATCCGTAAAAAGGCTCGCTTCATCAATGTCCGGAAAATACGCACTCGCTTCTTTTAAATGCGAAAATTCTGTATCGTAATAAGTGTTTTCGTAATTAGCCTTCGTGTAACGAGAAAAAACAAACTCATCATGCACCCTTTCAATGGCTTCTACATCCACGCCCATATTCACATTTTTAGTGCCATACATGTAAGCCTCTTGAGGCTTTGCAATCACGCGCTGGCGGCTATAAAATTCATCGCTAGCGTTAGAAATATTATTCCCCGTAACATCCACCATGCTTTGATGGGCTTGCAAGCCCGTGTAAGAAGTGTTGAGTGAAGATAAGATTCCGCCCATTTTACGCCTGCACTCTTAAAAAATGGCTCCCCACATGCCTAGAGCCTTTATAATCGCAAGTGTCATGGGGAATGATTTGTTGGATGAGCGAAGAATAAAACTCAGAAACCGCAAACGCCATGCGCGAATAAATCAAGTTTTTTTCTTTCAAAACAAGCAAGGACTCTCGCATTTGGTTTAAAAAATCGCTCGTTTTTTCGTCTAATAATTCACTCATTTCTTTATTAGGGAATTGGTTTTTTAAAGACAGCATTTGTGCATCTATATTTGCTTTTTCTTTTTCAAAAGCTTGAATCGCTAGCTGTTTTTGATGGTTTCTTTCAAAAATTTCGGCGTGTTTAGCGAGCTTGATGTCTCTTATATCGCACTCCGTTAAATCAATCAATGCTTTCAATTGGTTGAGCGCGTTTTCTAAATGAGAATGTAAAACGACCATAACAAATCCTTTGGCTCTTGTTTCAACCGTATTCAAGCAAATACTATGCCATTTTATTTGATGATAAAACCCAATTTCTTAAGGGGATAGGGGGTATTTTGGAATCACTCTCCCCTTAAAGCTCCTTTATTAAATCGCCTTTAACATTTGTTTAGCGATTGCAGCAATCACATTCACGCTCATCGCATTCCCTGCTTGGGATAGCAAATGGCTTTCTTTGAAGTTAGGATTATCTTTAATCTTAGCGATCAAACCTCTAGGGAATCCTTGTAAAAGCAGGCTTTCAATAGCGTTCAATCTTTTGATCTTGCCTTTTTGGGTATAGAACAAACCATGCCGAGAAGTCCTTAAAGTAGGAAAAACATTAAAATACAGCCTCAAATCAGATTGTCTTGTGTCTAAAACGGCGTTTTCTAAAGTTAAGATATTCTCTAAAAAAACCCGGTTGTGGTTGTATGGGTTGCGCAAGTATCTTTGAAAGGCAGCATTATTAGTATCCAAATAGCATTCATTATCTGCGTCTAAAAAATCCTTGAAACAATAATCATTGGCTAAACCTAAAGGGAAATTAAACGGGTGTTTCAAATCCTTCCTAAACCCTACGATATAAAGGCGTTCCCTTTTTTGGGCTAATTGGAAATCAGCGCTGTTTAAAATTTGATAATAAGTTGTATAGCCCGCTTCTTGCAAGGCTTTGATAATGGTTTTAAAAGTTTCTTGTTGCTTATGGTTGATCAAGCCCTTAACATTTTCAAGCAAGAAACATTTAGGCTGTTTAACTTTCAAAATGCGAATAAGCCCATAAATAATAGTCCCTCTTTCATCTTCAAGCCCCTTCCTTTTGCCATTGATAGAAAAAGCTTGACAAGGAAACCCGCTAATGAGCGCATCAAAATCGGGTAAATCATTAGGGTTGATTCGCATCAAATCCCCAAAATTATGGGTATCTTTAAAAAATAATTCATAAGTTCTAAGGGCTTCATGATTGATTTCTGCATGCCCTACGCATTTTAAACGGCATTGCTCCAAGCCCAAACGGCCTCCACCAATACCAGAACAAAAATCCATAAAAGTCAAAATTCCCAATCAATCATTCCTAACACGCAACAAAAACATGCCCTATTTAAGAGAGCGATAAACTCAAAACATAAAGAAACTAAAATTTAATGGAAAACAAAACGACAGCAAGAATAAACCCCCCTAGAAACAAAGCCCTTAAAACCCCTTATCCTATCCCCAATAAATCCTGTGCCATTTTGTGAGAAGTCTCATGCAAGTTGATTTTATACTGATTATTTTCAATAGCTTGCTTGATTTCAGCTACCCTATCAAGAGCGGCCTCGCTATTTTCAACTCTTTCATTTTTTTCCACACGCTTGTAATTCCCCAAAGATTGCACCGGAGTAAGAGAAGAAACGGCATTGATCATTGTAAAATCCTTTAATTTGATATTCATTCCACTACAGCAAGTATCGGCAAAAAAGAAAAAAGTTAATGGATTTTTGAAATCTGTTTTTGCAATTCCTTACCAAATTTCTTGGTGGTGGTGATGGGTTTTTTCCCGGTTTCTGCCACAGAGCCAAAAGATTGCGATTGCAAACTTTTAAACATAAAAAATATCAAAAAAATTAAAATATAACAAAACAAAAAAAAGCAAATGGTAGGGAACAGCCAATTCTTGAGATTAGAACCATTCATGACCTTGCCTTTTAAACGCTCCTATACCCTACTACCCATGCGAGCATGAGCAACCACAGCCCCCACCTTTCTTTCCGCCATGACCCCCATGAGCGCCACAGCAACCTGTTCCACCGCCATGGTGTGAAGCTAAAATTTCTTCTTCACTCACTTCCCTAAAACCTAAAACCTTGAAACGAAACGCTAAAGTTTTCCCGGCTAATGGGTGGTTATAATCCACCATCACATGCGTGTTGCTAAAGTCTTTGATAGTGGCTTGAATGGTTTGGTTGTCTTCAGTTTGCCCAAAAACGCTCATGCCTTTTTCTAATTCAATGCCTTCAAATTGATCTCTAGGGACTTCTTGCAAATAGCTGCTTTCATAAACCCCATAAGCTTCCTCTGGGGCGATGACAACCTCTTCCCACTCGCCAATTTGAGCCTTTAATACCGCCTTTTCTAACCCTGCTATGATTTGATTAGCGCCTATAATAAACTCTAAAGGTTCTTTAGAGATGTTGCTGTCTAGCACTTCGCTAGAACCTTGCTCCCTCACTTCATATTCAATCAAAGCGGCTTGTTTGATTGACTCTAAATCATGGTTTTGCATGGTGGTGTTTCTCCTTGTTTTCTAAGATTTTTTGCGCCATTTTAGCTTGTTCGCTTGAAGGATACAAGTGTTGCAAAGTGTTTAAAAATTTATAATAGTTTTGATCGTCTTTGATTTTTTTAAACGACCATGCCGTATGCCACAAAAGCACAGGCATGTAAGACGCTTTTTTATTTAAAAGAGCGCTCTCTTTGTAATACTTGATCGCTTCTCTGTATCTCTTTTCTCCATAAGCCACTTCTCCAAGAACATAACGCACATAATAAAGTCTGTAACTATTGGCTTCTAACCATAACAAGCGCTCTTTGGCTTCTGCATAGGATTTGTTTCTAAAAAAAGACAGAGCTTCTTGAAAAATCTCTTTTTGCTTGGACAAATCTTTATCAAACTCAACTTTCGCCTTTTCTTGGGTTTTTTTCTCTTGATTTTTTGGGGCTTCGGCTTTCAAAGAGGGGTTTTTATTGGCCGGAACGCTTGGTTTGAGCGGCTTTTCAGCTTTTTCCTCTTGTTCTTTGAGGGCTTTTTGGATTAAGGCGATTTGTGAAACCAAATCCTGGCTTAACTTGGTCAATAATTCACTCATTTCTTTGTTTTGCTTGTCTAACTGCTGGATAGCTTGTTGGTTAGCGCGAATCTCATTCCTCAAATCCTCTAAAGTTTGCGATTGTTGCTTTAATGTGTTAGCTTGCACTTCTTGCGAAGCTTTTAAGGCTCGCAAGGATTCTTCTTGGGAAAGGATAGCGTCATTGAGATCTTTAATCTTATTAGCCTGCCCCTCATAAACGCTCCTCAAACCCTCTTGAGCTTGAGTGTTAGTCTCCACTTGCGAATGGATTTTGGTCAAAATATTAGAAAAATTCTTACTGTTGATTTGCAACTGCTTGAGTTCTTTTTTAGTAGCCCCGCTTTGCAAATCAAACGCTGAAGGTTCCCCATTGAGAAAAAAGGGAGCGATAAAAGGGATAAAAAAAAGCCTTTTCATCCTAGAATTACTTCACTAATTTGACATCCACTCTTCTGTTTTCTTTGTAACATTCTCTAGTTTTTTGGGTGCATTTGGGTTTGGTTTCACCAAAACTGATGGTTTTGATCATATCTTTTTCTACCCCTTTAATGACTAAAGCGTTTTTCACGCTCAAAGTCCTTTTAACGCCAAGTGCTTGGTTGTATTCGCTAGAGCCAAATTCATCGGTATTGCCTTCCAAAAGCACCTGCATGTGGTTTTCTTTAGCTTTTTGCACGATCTCATCTAAAGTCTCTTGATCAGATTCTTTGATTTCATACTTGTCAAAATCAAAATAAATAGAAGCGATGATAGTCCCACTCTCAATAGCCGGTTTTTCTTCAACCACTGGAGCTGGCTCTTGTTTAGGCTCTTCTTTAGGCTCTTCTTTTTCTGGAGCTGGTTCTGTAGTAACAGGTGCAGTCTGAACCGTTTTAGCGCTCACATCGCCAGCCACAGTCTTATTATCCATTTTATGACTACAGCCAGCTACCAATAAAAAAGCTACCAAGAAACTAAATACAGAAGATCTCTTCATTACAAATTCTCCAAGAATCAAATTTTAATAGGTGTAAATATTAACTCACATTCGCTTAATTTAACCTTACCAATCAAAGGCTTGTATTTTCACATTCTTTAAAGGGAATAAAAAACTCTGGTTATAGTCTAGCAAAATAAGCCCCATGGCGTATTCTTGGGGTGTCTTTTTGATATACATGATATTTCTCCCATCCGTAGAAAAACGAGGCATCTGGTTAGAGCCATTCACGGTAAGCCTGCGGATATACTTGCTGTTTAGAGTGATCAGATTCAAATTAAACACCGTTTTGCCAAATTCATTAAGGTTTTCCCGGCTCACATACACAATACTATCTTTATAAGCGTCAATGGATTCATTGCTTCTTCCTTCATAAAGGAGTTGCTCCGCACTCTCTTTTAAGCCCAATTTCTTCATATAGATGTTAGGATAACCGGATCTATCCGAAACAAAAGCCATAGACTTGTCATCTTCTAAAAACACTCCTGAGACATCTATCCCAGGATAGCGCGTTATTTTGGTTTTAGTTTTTTTATGCGTGTCATACAAATACACATCCGGTTGGCCATCAGGGGCTAAAGACATTAAAATTTTAGAGCCATCAGAACTCACGCTAGAGACCACAGCCATTCCTTGAGAGCTAGCGATATTCTCATGAGTGGCTTTTTGAATGTTGTATTTTAAAATCATGGGCGTTCTTTCGCCATACTGCGTGTAATAAAACTCCGTTTGCTCAGCGTTCGCCCATTTAGGGAAAATATTGAGCCTATTGTTTTTGATGATTTCTTTTTGATAACGCATCGTATAATCCGCTAGTGCGATGTTTGTGATTCCTGGTCCAATGTATTTAGAAAAAACAATAAGGCGCTTCATCCAAGCGATAGAAGGGGCTTTTAAATAGTCATTCACCACAATGGCCATGTTGTGCGCTGCAAAAGGGTATAGATCTAAACTTACAATAGGGTAGTCAAAAGTCTTTTTGAGCGTTTCTGTATCCACATCATAAAGTTTTAATCGTGAAATTTTATTGCCGTTTTCTACCGCCACGCTCACAAGTGCTACAAGATGGACTTTTTTATCTTTGAGTTCTGCGTAATTGATAGCGCCTTGATCCTTGTTTTGAGAAACATCAAAATGCTGGCTAGTCTTTAAATCATTCGCTAAGACTTCATGCAATTTTAAAGCGTAATTGGCATCGTTATCTATAGAGTAGCGCACTTCAATCTTAGGAAGTTTTTGAATGGTTTTAATAATATCTAGTGTTTTATCTGTTGCAAAAAGCCCTATAGTGCATATTAAAAAAAGCCATAAACACCTCATTGTTCTTCCTTAGTGGTGAAATTAACTTTAATAGAAATCATGTTTCCTCCCGGGTATGGAGGAAAATCCACTTTCTTTAAATCATTTAAAAGGGTTATCACGCTGTTGTTATAATCCTTAAAATCGGAGTAGCTAAGAATGGTATAATCAAACTCCCCATCTTTAGTGATCATAATCAGCGCGCTCACTGAAGCCTTGTGGTAAAAAACCCCTTTCCAACCTTTATATAAAATTTGATAGATTTGAGCATACCACTCTTGATAAGCCTTTTCATCAACCCCATCTTGTTTAGGAATTTGCAAATCTAAAGTTTTGTTTTTAACGCTTTCTAGTTTTTGCACAAATTGATCCAAATTCTGTTGCAAACCTTTCAACATCTCTTGATTTTTTTGGTTTTTTCTTAAGCGTTGCTGTTCTTTTAAACGCCTTTGCTCTTCTTCTTGCTCATTTTTTTGCTCATCTTTTTGAGCGTTTGTGTCTGTCTTTTCTTGAAAATCATTGAGTGAAGAAAAAATATTTTCAAGGCTTTCTTCTTGTTCTTTAGGATCAATAAAATCGCCCTCCTTATCAGTTGCATTTTTTTCAACTACTTTTTCATCTTTTTTTTCTTCTGCTTTTTCAGCGATTTTTTCATCTTTTTTTTCATCGCTTGGCAAATCTTCTAAATTCAAATCAATGACTTGTTCGTTTTTTTTGCCCAAATCTAAAAGGATTTTCTCCGCTTCTTTATTGTGTCTTTCTAGCAACAAACCATATAATAACAAAGCATAGAGCAAGAACGCCAAAAAGCCAGAAACAACAAAGATCGCGCTCTTACTCATGCAAATTAGCCCTACTTTTTAAGGACTTGTGATTAAAGAAACTTTTAAAAACCCCGCTTCTTTAATCGTTTTTAGCAAATAAATCACTTTGTCATAAGTCAATCGTTTGTCCGCACGGATACTAACCCTAGTATCTTTATCGTATTTCTTAGAAAGCAAGTTGAAAGTATCCGGGAAGGAGTTGTATTCATAGGTTTGACTATCTATATAGATTTTTGCGTCTTTATCCATGCGGATCTCTATCATTTTATCTTGAGTGGCTCTAGCAGTTTTTGAACCAGAAGGCAAAGCAATCTCTTCTTTATAAGTGAGAGTGGGCGTCGTTACCATAAGAATAGCCAATAAAACAAGCATCACATCCACTAAGGGCGTGATATTGAGTTCTGGCTTGTCTTCATCCCAATAGTTATCATAATTCATAAAAACCTTCTAACTCCCTATTTAAGATATTTATAAAATCCCCTTAAAAGCTTTATTTTTTAGAAGACAAAATATCCACTTGCATCTGCACATAAACCGATAAATCATACACCTTGCGTTTTAAAATCAAGTAAAAAGAATAGGCTGGAATGGCCGCTAAAATACCTGCAGCGGTGGCGATAAGAGCCTTAGAAATAATGGGTGCGATCACTCCAAAAGAAGCTTGACCTAACGCGCCCAAATTGTTAAACGCTTCTAAAATTTCAACCACCGTCCCAAACAAACCAATAAAGGGGGCTGTAGAAGAGATGATGCTCAACACCACTAAACCCGTCGTGCTTTGCTTAAGAACTTGATGTTTCCAAGCCTGCAACAATTCATTAGAATACCTCTTGGTCTCATCATTTCTTTTTTTATTAAACATAAAATGCTCTGGAGCGTCTTGTGCTCCATTAAGAATGTTAGACAAAGATTGCATCTCGCGCCTGAGTTCAATCTTTAACACAATGCTTTTATACAAAAAGACCCATAAAGTCATCACCAAATAAAGCGAAATCCAAACTAAAACAAGCGTGGTAACAAACCCGCTCTTATTGAAAAAATAAACGATTGAATCTAACATGATTATCCCCTTAAAGAGACTCAATCTTAGCCAGCACGCTAGAGACCGCTAACCTATCAGAGCTTGCGTCCTCTAACAGCCTTTTAGCCCTAGAGATAGCATCGTCTCTGTCGTCTGATTCTTTTTTAATAAAGACCGCCCCATCGGCTAAAATATCCACCCGTTCTTTGGTAACTTCTGCATAGCCCCAATTGATCGCAATGTGCTCTTTTTGGTTTTCGGTTTCAATCTCAACCACTCCCGCCTGAAGCAAGGTGATCATGTTGCTATGCCCATAAAGCACCCCAAATTCCCCTTCAACTCCTGGCAACACAACGCTTTTAACCTCTCCTGTATAAACTTCCCCCTCAGGAACGACCACACTAATTTTTAATAAATCCATGGCAAAACCCTTAGGAATTTTTCATGTTTTTAGCTTTTTCTAAAACCTCTTGAATGCTGCCCACCATGTAAAACGCGTTCTCAGGAATATGATCGTATTTACCTTCTAAAATCCCTCCAAAGCCCTCTAAAGTCTCTTGGAGAGTTACATATTTACCAGGACTTCCCGTAAACACTTCAGCCACAAAAAACGGCTGGGATAAAAACTTCTCAATTTTTCTGGCCCTTTCAACCGTTTTTTTATCCTCTTCGCTCAATTCGTCTAAACCTAAAATCGCAATAATGTCTTGCAAATCCTTGTATTTTTGCAAAACTTGTTGGATACCGGTAGCGATTTCATAGTGCTTCTCGCCAATCATTTGAGGGCTTAAGATCCTTGAAGTGGAATCCAAAGGATCCACTGCAGGATAAATCCCTTTTTCAGCGATCTTTCTGTTCAACACCGTAGTCGCATCTAAGTGCGCAAACACAGAAGCAGGGGCTGGGTCAGTCAAGTCATCGGCCGGCACATACACCGCTTGAACGGAAGTGATAGAGCCATTTTTAGTGGAAGCGATGCGCTCTTGAAGTTTCCCCATTTCCCCAGCTAGCGTGGGCTGATACCCCACCGCTGAAGGGATACGGCCTAATAGAGCGCTCATTTCCGCACCGCTTTGAGCGTATCTAAAGATGTTGTCAATAAACATCAACACATCTAAGTCCTTTTCATCACGAAAATACTCCGCCATCGTCAAGCCGGTGAATGCGATGCGGTTCCTTGCGCCTGGTGGCTCATTCATTTGCCCATAGCACAGCGCAACTTTGTCTAAAACGCCCCCTTCTTTCATCTCAAAATACAGATCGTTCCCTTCTCTGGTGCGCTCCCCCACACCTGCAAACACCGAATACCCGTTATGCTTATAAGCCACATTGTGGATAAGCTCCATAATGATCACCGTCTTCCCTACGCCAGCCCCACCAAACAAGCCTACTTTACCGCCCTTAGAATAAGGCGCGAGCAAGTCAATGACTTTAATACCGGTTTCAAACATTTCTGTTTTAGTGCTTTGCTGCTCAAAACTAGGGGCTTTTCTGTGAATGGGCCAAGTTAAGGACGGCTTAAGAGGCTCTAAATTGTCAATGCTCTCGCCCACAACATTAAAAATACGCCCCAACACTTCTTCGCCCACAGGCACTTCAATCATCTTGCCACGAGCTTTGACGATCTGATTACGCACCAAGCCTTCTGTCATATCCATAGCAATCGCTCGCACCCGATTACCGCCCAAATGGGCTGCCACCTCTAAAACTAAAGATTTTTGAACACCATTGACTTCAAAATTAATGTCTAGCGCTTCAAAAATCGCCGGTAGATAGGATTCAAACTCCACATCTACCACAGGGCCTAAAACCTGAATGATTTTACCTTCCATCGCTTTCATCGCTCCTTAAATGTAATTTTTATTTTAGGGCTTCTACGCCTGCATTGATTTCTACTAGCTCGGTCGTAATCGCCTCTTGTCTGGCTTTATTATAAGAAATAGTTAAAGTTTTAACCAAATCTTTAGCGTTATTTGTCGCTGTATCCATAGCCTGCATTCTAGCGCTATGCTCTGCGGCTAAAGAATCAATCAAAGCATAGTATAAACTATACTCCACATATTTTTCTGCCAAAGAGTCTAAAATTTCATCTTCACTCCCGCTTGGTTCGCTAGTAATAGTCTCTTGCGTCTCATTAGGCTGAGGGTTTTGGTGGATGATTTTATACCCAATAGGCAAAATTGTTTTGACTCTTATTTCTTGGCTGATCATGTTTTTAAAGCCATTATGAATGATAATCACCTTATCGGTTTTCCCACTCAAATAATCCTCTACCACTTTTTTCATGAATTCTTGAGCGTGTTCATAATTAGGCATAGAACTCAAATTATTGATCTTGTCTAAAACCTCTATCCCGTTAAAGCCAAAATACTCATTACCCTTTTTACCAATACCGCGCAAACGCACTTTAATGTCTTTTTCTTTGTATTCATTCGTGCATGCTAAAACTTTTTTAATAGTATTAGTGTTAAAGCCCCCACAAAGCCCTTTATCGGCTGTGATAAAAATAATATCCACTTTTTTGATTTCAAATCTTTCTAGTTCCCTAAAATACTTGCTTTGAATGTCTTCAATCCCTTGATTTTTCATCTTAGATAGCACATCATCAAACACAGCGTCTAGTTTCAACGCATACGCTCTGGAATTTCTTGCAACTTCTTCGGCTTTTCTTAGCTTGGAAGTGGAAACGAGTTTCATCGCATGCGTGATTTTTTGCGTGTTTTTAACGCTTCCAATTTTCTTTCTAATGTCTCTTAAATTCGCCATATTCTAGCCGTCTCCTACTCGCTATAAGTGAGCTTAAATTCCTCTAAGACTTTTCTTAGCATGGCTTCCAAATCCTTATCTAGCACTTTTTTAGTGTGGATTTCTTCTAAAACTTGGGGGTATTTTGCTTCCAAGAAAGGGTATAGTTGCTCTTCAAAATCCACGACTTTTTTCACGCTCACGCTGTCTAAAAAGCCCTTAGCCCCAGCGTAAATAATGACCACTTGCTTTTCAATAGGCAAGGGCGAATAAGGGGCTTGTTTCAGCACTTCCACCATGCGTTGCCCCCTTTCTAATTGCTTTTTACTCGCTTCATCTAAATCAGAAGCGAATTGCGTGAAGGCTTGCAACTCTCTGTATTGCGCTAAATCCAGGCGCAAAGTCCCTGAAACCTGCTTGGTCGCTTTGATTTGAGCGGCCCCTCCAACCCTTGAAACCGACAAGCCCACATTGATAGCCGGGCGGATCCCTGAATAAAACAAATCCGTTTCTAAGAAAATTTGCCCGTCTGTAATAGAAATGATATTCGTAGGGATATAAGCTGAAACATCGCCCGCTTGAGTTTCCACAATAGGGAGCGCGGTCAAAGAGCCGGCACCCTTTTCATCGCAAAGTTTAGCCGCTCTTTCTAAAAGCCGTGAGTGAATATAAAACACGTCTCCAGGAAAAGCCTCCCTACCTGGGGGTCTTCTCAAAATCAAAGACATCTCTCTGTAAGCGACAGCATGCTTACTCAAATCGTCATAAATGATTAGGGCATGGCGGGCATGATCTCTAAAGTATTCCCCCATAGCCACACCTGAATAAGGGGCTAAATATTGCATCGCAGCTGAATCTGAAGCCGAAGCGTTAATCACAACGCTGTATTCCATCGCCCCGTATTCTTCTAATTTGCGGACCACTTGCGCGACAGTGGATTCTTTTTGCCCAATAGCCACATAGATACAGATCACATTTTGCCCTTTTTGGTTAATGATCGCATCGATCGCTACGGTGGTTTTACCGGTTTGTTTATCTCCAATAATCAATTCCCTTTGCCCGCGCCCAATAGGCACCAACGCATCAATGGCTTTAATGCCAGTTTGTAAAGGCTCATGCACAGATTTTCTGTCCATAATGCCTGGGGCTTTTTGCTCTATTAGGCTAAACTCATTCGTTTCTATCTCACCCTTGCCATCAATAGGCTCACCCAAAGCGTTCAACACGCGCCCCACAACCGCATCGCCAACAGGAACTTTCATCAAACTCTTCGTGCGTTTAACGCTAGTCCCCTCTTTAATATTGTTACCAAAACCAAACACAATCACGCCAACGCTATCTTCTTCTAAGTTAGCCGCAACGCCTTTATCCCCTGTTTCAAACTCGAGCACTTCATACGACATGACACCATTTAAGCCATAAACCTTAGCCACACCATCAGCGTATGAAACGACCTTTCCTACTTCAGCCATATCGCAATCAAGTTCAAAATTCTTGATTTTTTCTTCAATAACCGAGCTGATTTCTTCCAATTTTAGTTGGGACATTATCTTTATCTCCTTAGATTGATTAAATAGATTGAATAACCTGTTTTTCTATTTTCTTTAAAATATCTTCTTTAGAAAAGCCTATTTCTAAATCCAAGCTTGAAACGCTCAAAGAAACCCCTTTTTTAGACCAAGTGTCTTGAGCGATTTCTACAGGGGCGTTAAAATGCGCTTGCAATTTTTGTTGCACTTCTTCTAGCTCCTTATTTTCAAGCTTTTGCGGGACTAAAAGCGTGGCTTCTAAAGTCTTTTTAGAATCAAAAGACAGCTCTTCAGCGACTAATTCCAACATATCAAGCCGGTTATTTTTTAACACCACTTCCATTACAGGCTTTAAAACTGAACATGCTTTTGTGGAAGTTATTTTTTCTAAGATTTCAAATACAACCTCTTTTTTAACTTTTAAAGAAACATGAGCTAACACCTGGTTGAGTTTGTGTAATTTTATGGCTTCTGCTACATTTTTAAGCCCCACAACGATTTCTTCCAATAACGCTAGATCGCTTTTAGTGTGGTTTTTCAACGCCTTAGCATAATGCTTAGAGATCACTTTTAAATCTTGCATTTAAAGCCTTTGTTTCAAAATATTCACGCAATCTTGCGCATTGAAAGAGACTTTTTTGCTCTCTCTTAGATCTTTAAAAACGCTTTCAACCAGCTCTCTTTTGATCTTTTTAACTTCTAAATCCATCAACGCCTTAGAATTTTTGATCAAATTTTCCACATCCATTTTGGTTTGCAATTCGTATTTTTGCGTGATCGTGTAAGCTTCTTTATTCGCATCAGAAATAATCAATTCAGCTTTTTCTTTGGCTTGCTCTAATTCTTTTAGGAGTTTTTTCTTGTTTTCTTTACTCACTTTAAGTTGGGCTTGAATCTCTTCTAAGCGTTTGGAGATTTCAAGGCTTTTGGAGTGCAAAAACGCTCGCAGTTTTTTAGCTAAAAAATACCACAAAATCCCCGCAAATAAGAGGAAATTTAAAGAACGCTCTATAATGTCCGTTTGTGAAATATCCAATCCAGTAGCACACAAAGGGCTTAAAAGGATCAAAAACCCTAACACCATTTTAACTAACACCATCTATCAACTCCCTAAACCCATAGCCACACGCTTGTTTAACTCGTCTTCAAATACCGGCATTTGCGCTTGCAACTGCTCTTTTAAGACTTGCTTTTCATTTTGTAATTGCTTTGCGAACGCTTCAAACTCTTGATTGAGTTCGTTCTCTTTTTGCTTGATCACAGCGTCATAGGACTCTGTAGCTTTTTGAATCGCTTCCGCTATCATTTCTCTGTGCTTTTCAGCAGCTTCTTTAAGAATAGTCTCAATTTGATGGCCAATCTCCACGCTTTGGGTGTTATCCGTTTTGATTTTAGCCAAGCTATCCTTTATCTCTGCCTGTCTGTTATCCATAAAAGCCAACAAAGGCCTATACACCCAAACATTCATCGCCCACAACAATAACACAAACACCACAAAAACGACCGCCATTAAATAGGGGTTAACCGATATATTCATGACCTATTTCTTTCCTGAAAACCTAAAAATATTTGAAAACTCGCATTTGTTATAAAAACACTAGCTTCATTGTAACAAAAAATCGCTTAAAATTTGAGAATACTCAAGCGTTAAGACATCATTTTTTTCATAAAAGCCTCTAAAAGAGAATTTTCATAACATCGTAAAACGATTTTATTCCCTTTCAAAGTAGCTTTAAGCTTGTAATGATCCCACAAACTTTGATTAAAGCGTTTTAATTCATCTTCAGCGATGAGCGTTTGGGTTTCCTTGAAACCATGTTTTTTATTTTCAAAATTTGCGTTTATTTTAAAATCACGCGCTAAATCTTCTGTCTGGCGCACGCTGAGTTTCTGCCCTATGATGGAATTTAAAATCAATTCTTGTTTTTCTTCATCCAAACCCACCAAAACTTTTGCATGCCCTGAAGTGATTTTTTCTTCTAAAAGAGCGTTTTGAACCTTAGAAGAGAGCGTCAATAAACGCATGATATTAGCCACATGGGCTCGGGATTTTTTAACGATTTTAGACAGCTCTTCTTGGGTCATTTGATAGCTTTCAAGCAATTCTTTATACGATCTAGCCAACTCCAAGGGGTTTAAATCTTCTCGCTGGATATTTTCAATCAAAGCGACTTCACGCATTTTTTCTTGCTCAATATCCACAACAATCGCCTTAATCGTAGGCATTTTAGCTAATTTGCTCGCTCTTAAGCGCCTTTCACCAGCGATCAAATGGTAACGCCCGTTCTCACTCACCACCAAAACCGGTTGCAATAAACCATGTTCTTTAATGGATTGTGCTAATTCTTCTAAGGAATCTTCGCTAAAGATTTTTCTGGGCTGGTAAGGATTAGGCATCACCTCATCAATACCAAGCTCCACAACCCGATTCGCTCTTTCATACAGCCCTTGCTCATACACTTCATTGATTTCAGGGAAAATATCCGCTAAACCCCTACCCAACACTTTATTTTTTGCCATATGCTACCCTTGAAGAATGCTTTGAGCTAATTTTTGATAAGCGATACTGCCATTAGATTTAATATCATAGAGTAAAATGGGCTTGCCAAAACTAGGCGATTCTGCTAGTTTCACGCTTTTAGGGATCATAATATACTCTCCTGTAACCGAATCTCTAAAAAACTCTGAGTCAAAATACTTAAACAATTCCGCTAAAACCCCTTTTGTCAAATTGAGCTGAGGGACATGCATTGTGGGTAAAAAACCTCTGATTTTGAGTTTAGGGTTCGTGCTTTTTTGCAGCATTCTAATGGTGTTAAGCAATAATTTAGTGCCTTCAAGGGCAAAAAATTCGCATTGGATAGGAATGATCACCGAATGGGCTGCTGAAAGCGAATTGATCGTGAGAGGCCCTAGAGCTGGCGGGGAATCAATAATAATATAATCATAAAGCCCCACCACACTCTCTAAGGCGTTTTTGAGCATGAGCTCGCCTCGTTTGTTCTCATCTTGGCTGTCATAAAAGGTTTTTTCAAACCCGGCCAAACCCAAATTAGAAGGCACTAAATCCAAAAAAGGCATTTGGGTTTTTAAGATCACTTGAGAAATTTGCTTACGGCCAATCAGCACATGATAAATATCATAATCAATTTTATCGCGCCTAAAACCCAAGCTTGAAGTGGCGTTGGCTTGAGGGTCAAAATCAATCAACAAGATTTTTTTTTCATGCACCGCTAAAGAAGCCGCTAAATTAACCGCTGTTGTCGTTTTGCCCACACCCCCTTTTTGATTAGCCACTGCAATGATTTCATTCATCATACTCACATCCTATCATAAATCTTACCTTTAATACAAACACGGCCGTCTTCTAACAATTCCGCATCTTTCAAACTCACCGCTTCACCCCAATCATTATGGAAGCTAAAAGAGTTGCTCCTATGAAATTCTAACGCATACTTACTTAAAACTTCCCCCCAAAACAGATTTTCTTCTATTTTTTTTAAAAAGCTCTCTATAATCCAATCATCGCTCGCACCAATATCTAAACACGCCCATTTATTTGAAACCCTATTCACGCCAATGCCGCACACCCGCATGCCTTTATAAACATTAACCAGCACGCCCCCTATTTTTTGACCCCCCAAATACAAATCGTTAGGCCATTTAAGCCAAGTTTGAGAGCCTAGCTCTTTTAAAACTTCTTTGAATAAAAACCCCAAATACAAAGCGTTCGCTTGCATGGGTAAATCTTTAGGCAAATCGCTTGCGTTTAAAGCGAGCGAAAAAGTCAAAGCGCTTTTTGTGCCCTCCCAAATATTCCCCCTACTGCCTATCCCAGCGCTTTGGTTTTTAGCCACAATCAAAACAGGGGCTTTGAGCGCATCGTTTTTAAGTTTTTCTAAAAGATAGGTTTGCGTGGAAGGTAGGCTATCAAAAACCCTTTTTTCACATTTTCTCATGCCAAAATACCGCCTACTTTCAAACGCTTGCCATTCAAATAGTCCTTCGCTTTCAAAGGCTTTTTACCCACCGCTTGCAACCTTGCTATACGCACACTGCCTTTCAAACAGCCTACAAGAACGCCTTTTTCATCAATGGCTAAAATCTCGCCTTCCTTGTGTCTCTTTTCATTCTCCACCAATTCTACATCTAAAAGTTTAAGGCTATTTTCTAAAAAGATTTCTGGCCAAGATTTAAACGCAAGCGATTTTAAAAACAAGTTTTTAGCGTCTTTAAAACCCACTAAACCATCAGCTTTGGTGATTTTTTTACAAAAACTAGCCTGCATGTGATCTTGAGGCTTTCTTGTGATGGAAGAGAAATTTTTGAGCGTTGAAAGAAGCAGAGTCGCCCCCATGCGCACTAATTTTAAACTTAAAGCGTCTAAATCCAAATAATCTTCTCTTAAAAAAGAAGCACTTTCTAAAATATCCCCGCTATCCAACTCCAAATCCATAAGCATGGTGCTTATACCATAAATCCTATCGTCATTGAGTATCATCTCATGAATGGGCGAAGCCCCCCTGTATTTGGGCAATAACGACGCATGTAAATTGATGCAAGGAGCAATGGTTAAAACCTCTTTAGGCAAAATCTTACCATAAGCCACCACCACGATAAAATCAGGCTTTAGATCTTTTAAGATTTGGACTTCAGGCTCTTTCAAACTTTGCGGCTGGAAAATGGGGATATTTAAACGATTTTCTAAAATGTATGTTTTAGTCTCTGGGGCTTTCAATTCTTTTTTGCGCCCAAAAGGTTTGTCCCTTTGAGTGAATAGCCCCACCACTTCTATATTTTTATCTTCATTTTCAACCAACGCCCTTAAAATCACTTCAGCAAAACCAGGCGTTCCCATAAATACGATACGCATGTTATTCCTTGTTTTTAGTTTTATCCACACTCCCCATATAAGATCGTGTTTGATAAGGATTTAAAATTTTCATAGCATTAATAGCTATTTTCGCAAATTCTTGGACATTTTTAAGTGAAATTTTATAAGATCTAAAAAAATCCACAACGCTTCCATGACTATCTAAATGCAAGCCTTTTGCGATATATAAGATTTTTTGACGAAGCACCTCTTCATTTTCTATATTACAATCATTATCCTTATTAAAAGGTAGTTTTGAAAAATTCAACTTAACTTCCTCATTTGCTGTTTTTATCAAAGATTCAATCCTGTCTTTCTTAAAAACACCATCATGTTTTTCTGTAAGAAACGAGTCAATGAAATTAATCTTTAAAAAACTTTCTAATAAAATCCTTACTTTGTTCCCATAATTTATCGCCTCATTATAATTATCTTGCACTTTTTCTTTTTTCGCAAATTCATACACTTCTCTAAATAAAAGCAAGTAGAAAGTGTCAAAATAACCAACGACTTCATTTTTACAAACAATTTTTAATTGACTTTGATTGCGTTCTAATTGGAAATAGCGAGCATGTTTGCCTACCCCTACCATATTGATTAAACGCGCCATAAAAGTATGATTGTGAGTTAAAACAAATACTTGCGCTTTATATTCATCTTTCTTCAATGCTTCCCCTGCTAGTTCTTAATTGATTTTTGCCACAATATCAGAAGTGTTATAAATCCTTTGCTCATCTAAACTGGAGATAGGATCATCTATGACAACAACTAAATCTTTTAAATCCTCTTTTTTATAAAATAATTTTAAACGCGCTAAAAAATACGCAAATGCGAGCGTGGTTTTTTCACCACCGCTTAAAATCATCTCAGCCTCACTATTTTCTAAAGCATCAGAATTTAAAACAATTCTATAGTCTTTATCCAAAGAATATTTAGGCAAATTTAAAGCTTTAAGATAGTTATTAATGATTTTAATATCAGGGCGTTTTTGATCGTTTAACTCTTTGAGTTTATTGTCAATTTTTTCTAAAAGGCGGTTTAATCTCTCATGCCTACGATTTAAAACTGATAGTTTTCTCTCAGCCTCTTCTTTGCTCTTTTGCCAATCGTAGCTATCATGTTTAACCTTTTTAATCCTTGCTTCTTTCAACTCGGTTTTTAATTTTTCTAATTTCTCTTTTTGTTTTTTCTTTTCGTTTAAAATCTTTCTAGTCTCATCAACATGTTGTTGGATATCTTTCTGAATTTCCAACAATTCTTTATCTATCTCTTGAAATTTTTCCTTATTTTTAGCTCCCTCTTTTTTATCCACTTCTTTTTGAAGTTTTTCTAATAAAACTTTTATTTGCTCTAACGCATTTTCTAAACTTTCCTTATTTTGTGAAAAATCCTCCATGAAAGGTTTGAATTGCTCAAACGCTTGCAATATTTCTTTGATATTCCATTGGTCTAAAATATTTTTTAAAGTCCCACTCATTTCTAAAGAACGTTGATTAAATGTTTCAACGCTCTCATTAAAGTAACTTGTATATTCTTGAATAATCTCATTGGGAATTTTTTGAGTGCAAAAAGGGCATGCATTATCAGGCATTTCTTTTTGCAATTCTATTCCTTTCTCAATAAACTCTCTTCCAACCTTGCTAATATGCTCTTTAATTTTCTTTGAAACTTCCCCCGCCTCTTTATCTATATCAAAGGAAAATAAAAATTCTAACTTATCTTTTATTGCTTGATAATCTTTAGGCAATTCCATTTCTTTTAAACCATCAAATTTTTTCATGGCTTCATTCAATTTATTAAAATCTTTTTCCAAATTCGTTAATACATCTTCTTGATATTTAAATTTATCCTTTGACACTTTATAGAAATTATTTATTCCAATCTCATCTGGTGTTATTTTAATGGTATTTGAAGTCATTTTTTGTCGTATTCTTTCTATTTCTTTATCATATTTTTTAATTTCACTTTCTTGCTTAGCGCTTAAAGTATTCTCAGTGTCGTTCTCATCTTTAATTTTCTTTTGTCTTTTTTCTACTTTCTCTCTACAATCTTTTAATTGATTGATTTCTTTCGTTTCTTCGCCTAAAACCGAGCCTTCTAAAATGATTGTGCCATCATCTAGTTTTTTAAGTCCAAACTCACTATTTAAAGGCGCGTTATTGTGCAGAAAATCACTATTATAGATTTCAACCTTAAAGGGTGGCACTCTAATATCGCTATTTGGCTCTATTTTATAGCTTCTATCTTCGCATTCAAACTCAATGCTTGGGGATTTATCAGCAGAAATGGTGCGATACTTTTCAATGTGCTTATTTTTTGGAATCAGTAACTCAAAAGCCCTTGTCAAGCTTGTTTTTCCGCACCCATTATTTCCAAAAATGATATTATAGTGTTTAAACTCATCCATTTCAATCATGTCTAAACCACAAAACGCCTTAAAAGATTTTATCTTTTTGATATTGATCGCCATGTTTTTTCTCGCTTTTCCTTTAATTTTTCTTATACAACTCAATTAGATACAAAATTATATCACTCTAAATCTTCCCCATCATACCCAAGCTCTAGCGCTTTCACTTGCCCAATCGCATTACCCGCAATGCCCTTGATAGAGCCATACATGTTAATCGTGCCCTCAAACACTTTGTCAATTTGTTTTTCCCTGCTTTTCCAGATCCTAGCCATCGCGCGTTTTTCGCTTTCTAGATCCGCTCTCAATTGCTCAAACCCCTCTATAATCGCATTCACTTGCATAGAAAATTCAGAGCTTGTCAAATAATGATAGAGCAGATTCACTTTATCGCCCTTATTTTCCTGACTTTTTTTAGCCAAACTCACTTGAATAACCCCCTCTCTTAACACCGCGCTCAACCCCTTAAACTCTTCAAACGAACACACCCACACCCCTTCAAATAACCCCATCCTCTCCATCTCTTTAGGCAGTGCTTCACTCACAATGACCCCCACATCAGCCCCAATCTCTCGCATGTCGCTTTTAAGCTTTTCCACCCAAGCTTTTTGAAATTCTTTAGTGCGTTTGCTCTCATAATAAATTTTCCCGCAATTTTGAAATTCCCTAGTATGCACCACTTGAATGCAATCGCCCCCTCTTTGCCCTTTTTTGATTTCTTCAATGCTATCTAGGGGGAATTTTTGCCTTAAAAACTCTTCAATCGCTAATTCTTGCACCTCGCCCTGGAATTGCTGCGAGCTTAACTCCGCCTTTCTTTGAGCGTTTTTCAACTCGTTTCTTAACATTTCTAATTGCTCTTCTTGCTGCTTGAATTTCAATTCGTTTTTTTCATGCAAGGCTTTTTCTATTTTTTCCCTTTCCAAATCCAATTTTTCATTCAATTTTTTTTCATTTTCAGCTTTCAATCGGCTCTCGGCTTCGTTATTTTCTCTTTTGAGCCTTTCAATTTCCGCTTCTTTTTGGTGCAATTCCTGGACTTGTTTGGACTTCTCGTCTAACTCTTTTTGCAACAATTCCAAGCCCTTTTGCTGCTCTAAAAAAGCGTTTTTTCTGGCTTCTTCAATGATCTTAGCCCTTTCATCTTGCAAAACTAGAACGCTCGCCTGTTTGACCGCCTCATCAAATTTGGCCTGTTGCTCTTTTGCTCGCTCTTTTAGAGCCTCTTCTTTTTGCTCTAAATTTTTGAAATAGCTTTGATACTGCGCTCTTTTTTCATTCACCTCCTTTTCAAACTCTCTTTGTTGGGCTAAAAACCGGCTTTGATTTTCTAACTCAATCTGTTTGTATAGCGCTTCCCTCACATCAATGAGCGTTTGGCACTTGGGGCATGTGATTTGATTTTCTCGCATGGTTTTCCTTTAAGATTTGGTTTTTTATATTTTATAATAGAATGGGATCAATTTAACTTAAGCAGGTTTTATCCAATAAGATGGTAGGAAGAAGTCTTGCATTGGCATTACAAAAGGCGTCTATCCCAAGACCCATATCGGTGCATAGAGTGCCGCTCATCAATCATTTTTTAGAACAAGTTATTTTACAAAACCAATCTGATGAAAACAAAAGTATAAAAACAATTGCTTTTGGAAGTCTTATCAAACTCAATCCACACAATAGAAATCCCCTATTAAAACCCTACAGCGTATTTACTGCGCTTTCTTGCGCTCAATTCCATTATTCGGGCATGCGCCTAGTTGCCCCTATGAAAACAATTCTATTATTTTTGAATTATTGTATTGATTTTCAAGCACGCAATTTTGAATACCAACAACTTGTTCAACTAGATCCGAAAGAAATTAAAACCCAAATCCTTGAGCGTTTAAAACTCTAGAAATACAGGGCGTTAAAAAATTAAAAATAATCCCCTATTGTCTTATATTATATGATTTTCACTATAAAATAAAACTTAAAACTACAAAAATAAGGTTTTAAACATCAATGCTTGATGGGAACGGAGTTTTCAAATCCAAACGCATTCAATTACAATCAGATCAGACCCACTAAAAACAACAAATGCAAAACTCAAACACAAGAAAAACAAGGCGAAACAACAAAAGCCATAAGCAGTAAAAAACAAAATCAAGCGATTAAAATCATTAAACATTAAACATTAAAAAAACAAGAAGCAATAAATCTAAACAAAAGAATTAAGAAAGCTCAACGCTAAATCCAACACAACTAGCAAAAAATTTAAAATAGCAACCAACAAACAAGCAAAACACAAGAATGAAAAAAGCAAGATCTAAGAAACAAGAAAAAACCAAAAACAAGTATTAAAATCAATCAAACCAAAATCAAAAATCAAATGAAAAATCAAGAAGTAAAAAGAAAGAATAAGCTCAATCTTTCAAAACTAAGCAACAAGAAGTTCTTTTGTCAGGTAATACT
>NZ_QBAW01000014.1 GCF_009689985.1 Helicobacter pylori
TTAAGAAATATTGGAGTTTTTCTGTTGTTTTGACTTTATTGGGAATGTTTGAATTGGAGGCTAAAGAAGAAGAAAAAAGAAAAATTATTATTATAAGTAGGATTTTAAGAATGAATGACAAGCGTTTTAAGAAATATTGGAGTTTTTCTGTTGTTTTGACTTTATTGGGAATGTTTGAATTGGAGGCTAAAGAAGAAGAAAAAGAAGAAAGAAAGACAGAAAGAAAAAAAGATCAAAAAAAGAACGCCCAACACACTCTAGGCAAAGTTACCACTCAAGCGGCTAAAATCTTTAATTACAACAACCAGACAACCATTTCAAGTAAGGAATTAGAAAGAAGGCAAGCCAACCAAATCAGCGACATGTTTAGAAGAAACCCTAATATCAATGTGGGTGGTGGTGCGGTTATAGCGCAAAAAATTTATGTGCGCGGTATTGAAGACAGATTGGCTAGGGTTACGGTGGATGGTGCGGCGCAAATGGGTGCAAGCTATGGGCATCAAGGCAATACGATTATTGACCCTGGAATGCTCAAAAGCGTGGTGGTTACTAAGGGGGCGGCTCAAGCGAGCGCGGGGCCTATGGCTTTGATTGGCGCGATTAAAATGGAGACTAGAAGCGCGAGCGATTTTATCCCTAAAGGTAAAGACTACGCCATAAGTGGGGCTGTTACTTTTTTAACCAACTTTGGGGATCGAGAAACCGTGATGGGCGCTTATCGTAACAATCATTTTGATATTCTTTTGTAATTACACGCATCAAAATATTTTTTATTATCGTGATGGGGATAATGCCACAAAAGATCTTTTTAGACCTAAAGCGGATAATAAAGTTACAGGAAGTCCTAGCGAGCAAAACAATGTGATGGCTAAGATCAATGGTTATTTGAGCGAAAGGGATACCTTAACGCTCAGCTATAACATGACCAGAGATAACGCTAATCGCCCTTTAAGAGCGAATTTTACAGGCACTTTTTTACCCTATTCTTGCGGTGATTTTAACGCTTTCCCTAACGAGAAAAACCCTAGCGATTGCTTGTTTGAAAATGACGCTAGTTTGTTTAAAACTTATAGCGTCAATTTGGTGCATAATGTGAGTTTGAACTATGAAAGAGAAGGGGGGAGTCGTTTTGGTGATCCTAAATTAAAAATCAATGGTTATACAAGCATTAGGAATGTCCAAATTGATCCGCTTTTTAGGCCTAACGATATAGCGGCTATCATTCCTTTCACCCCAAACCCAAAACTTGGCGGAGAAAATGAATGCGTGGCGCAAGGGGGTATTTATGACGCTGTGAAACAAACTTGCTCCATCACTTTTAAAAGCCTTGGAGGGGGTTCTGTGGTGGCTAATAAAAATTTATTCATCATCAATTCCGGATTTAATGCGAATGTGATCCACACCATAGACCATAAAAATGACAATCTTTTTGAATACGGGTTGAATTACCAAAACTTAACCACTTTTGATAAAGCGATCCCTAATAGCGAATTAGTCAAACCCGGCGATGCCCCTGACGCATGCTTAAGGGTTATGGGACCTAATGATCCCAACATGAACGGGCGTTGCCAAAGGAATGGCGCTACCGCGAATGTGGTTGGGGTGTATGTGCAAGCGAATTACACCTTACACCCTATGGTAACTTTAGGGGCAGGGACTCGTTATGATGTTTATACTTTAGTGGATAAAGACTGGCAGTTGCACATAACCCAAGGGTTTAGCCCTAGCGCGGCTTTAAATGTCTCGCCTTTAGAAAATTTGAATTTCAGGCTTTCTTATGCGTATGTAACCAGAGGCCCTATGCCTGGAGGTTTGGTGTGGATGCGTCAAGATAATTTGCGCTATAACCGCAATTTAAAGCCAGAAATCGGACAAAATGTGGAATTTAACACCGAATACAGCAGTAAGTATTTTGATTTCAGGGCTGCAGGTTTTGTCCAACTGATTTCTAATTACATCAACCAATTTTCTTCAACGCTTTTTGTAACCAACTTGCCCGCAAAAGATATTATTTATGTGCCTGGTTATGAAGTTTCAGGGACGGCTAAATACAAGGGTTTTTCTTTAGGCTTGAGCGTGGCGCGCTCATGGCCTTCTTTAAAAGGGCGCTTGATCGCTGATGTGTATGAATTGGCTGCCACAACAGGCAATGTGTTTATTTTAACGGCAAGCTATACAATCCCACGCACCGGCCTTAGCATCACTTGGCTTTCACGATTCGTTACGGATTTGAGTTATTGCTCTTATAGCCCCTATCGCAACGGCCCTACGGATATTGATAGACGGCCTAGCAATTGCCCCAAAACGCCCGGGATTTTTTATGTGCATAAGCCCGGTTATGGGGTGAGCAGTTTTTTTGTAACCTACAAACCCACCTATAAGAAGCTTGAAGGCTTGAGTTTGAATGCGGTGTTTAACAATGTTTTTAACCAACAATATATTGATCAAGCAAGCCCAGTGATGAGCCCTGATGAACCCAATCAAGACAAATACGCAAGGGGCATGGCAGAGCCTGGCTTTAACGCTAGGTTTGAAATTTCTTATAAGTTTTAATAATGGAGCTAAAAATGAGGGTTTCATGGGTAGCGAATCTAATCAACAATAAAACATTCTTTAGAAGTAACAAATATATGATTTTAATCCTTTAATTTTTAAACTAATTTACAATGAAGGGTTATTTTTTGTAAAATAGGGTTGTGGATTTTAATTAATATTTTAACTTCATGCTGTTTTTTTTTGATTATAATTATAATCTCAACAAAAAAGATCATGCAATTAAAATTAGGGAGAGTTTAGTGAGGCAAGAAAAATATTTTTTGACTTCTTCTTTATCGCTTTTATCGTTTTTATTATGTCCTGCAGAAGCTTTTGATTATCGCTTTAGCGGTCGTGTGGAGAATTTTTCTAAGATTGGCTTTAACAATTCTCAACTCAATACTAAAAAAGGGATTTATCCTACTGAAAGTTTTATAGATATTGTAACTTTAGCGCAAGTCAAAGTCAATTTACTCCCTAAAGGCACCGAAAACCATAGGCTCTCTTTCTCTTTGGGTGGGGCGATTGCAGCCATTCCTTATGATAAGACTAAGAACGATATTAACCAAGCTAACGGGAAGATTTTTGGCTCAATTGTAGAGAATTTCATTGGGGGCTATCATGGATACTTTTTTAATAAGTATCTTGGCCCTGCTTATGCGGGGACTTCTCAATCAGCGAGCTATCATGCAAGGCCTTATGTGGTGGATACCGCTTTTTTAAAATACGATTACAAAGACGTTTTTGGGTTTAAGGCGGGGCGTTATGAAGCGAATATTGATTTTATGAGCGGTTCCAATCAAGGGTGGGAAGTGTATTATCAGCCCTATAAGACTGAAACGCAAAGGTTAAGATTTTGGTGGTGGAGTTCTTTTGGGAGAGGTTTAGCGTTCAACTCTTGGATTTATGAGTTTTTTGCGACAGTGCCTTATTTGAAAAAGGGAGGCAATCCTAATAACAGCAACGATTTCATCAATTACGGCTGGCATGGGATCACCACGACTTACTCTTATAAGGGATTAGACGCTCAATTTTTTTATTATTTTGCACCTAAGACTTATAACGCTCCTGGTTTTAAGCTAGTCTATGACACGAATAGGAATTTTGAAAATGTAGGCTTTCGCTCTCAAAGCATGATAATGACAACTTTCCCTTTATACTATAGAGGGTGGTATAACCCAGAGACAAAAACTTATAGTTTAGAAGACAGCACGCCCCATGGCTCGTTGTTAGGGAGGAATGGCGTTACTTTAAATATCCGCCAGGTTTTTTGGTGGGATAATTTCAACTGGTCCATTGGCTTTTATAACACCTTTGGCAATTCAGACGCTTTTTTAGGCTCTCACACGATGCCAAGGGGTAATAACACTTCCTATATCAGTAATGAAATCTCCGTAACGACTAGGCATGCCGGAATGATTGGCTATGATTTTTGGGATAATACGGCTTATGATGGGTTGGCTGATGCGATCACTAACGCTAACACTTTCACTTTTTACACTTCTGTTGGAGGGATTCATAAGCGTTTTGCATGGCATGTTTTTGGGCGTATTTCTCATGCGAATAAAAATGCGTTAGGGCAAGTGGGGAGGGCTAATGAATACTCCTTGCAATTCAATGCGAGCTATGCGTTCACTGAATCAGTCTTTCTTAACTTTAGGATCACTTATTATGGGGCTAGGATCAATAAAGGCTATCAAGTAGGGTATTTTGGAGCGCCCAAATTCAATAACCCTGATGGCGATTTTAGCGCTAATTACCAAGACAGAAGTTACATGATGACCAACCTTACGCTGAAGTTTTGATTTTTAATCAAATCACAGCAAGTTAAAAACACTTCAAGGCATTTTTTAAAATCTGAGTATAAAAGACTTTGCGCAAAGCTAGTTTTGTGAAGCGCCCAACCGCTAAAGCGACTGGGCTTCCTGATGTTGGGGGAGAGTTTGGTTCTTGCTCCCTAATGGATTTTACAGAGTTTGATCTCCAACGCATTCCCTACAGCTCTCACGCATCATATCTCCGGCGTAACTTTGCACGCTTCTCCCACGCTAGATACAAATATATGAGAGTATTATAACAAATTAGCGGTATTCATTCCAATCGCTAAAGATGTTTAGGATTTCTGCTTGGGTGGTTTAAAAAGCGGTTTTTTTGGGTTAGGGGAACGCCGTTAGCGTTTGATCGCTTCACAAAATAAAAGGGCTTTGAAACGCTTAAAGCAAAATAACAGCTTTTAATAAAGCGTTCTCTAGGGGGGTTAATTCCAATTATTTGATTATTTGATAAGGATTTTAGGGTTGTTTTAAAGCGGGGGTTTAAAGGGTTTGTTCAAAGCCTATAAAAGGCCTTGAGCTTTTTTAAAAGGCGTAGCCATAGACCCAATACACGCTATAAGGGCGGTAGTATTTCACTTCAGCGCCGCCAGCTTTATAATAAGTGTTGTAAATCGTAGGGACTTGCACACCGATTTCTATAGAATGCTGGTTATGGCTTTTCAAGTCTTTTTTCAAGATACCAAAGTTCATGCGTAGCCCCACATCAAACAAGAATTGGAATTTTGTCGCTGTTGGTCTGTTCGCAAGCTGAGGGCTATTTCTTAGCGTGCTGATGTAAGTATCCCCTGCGAGTTGGATCCCCCCAAAGAAGCCTGCATTAAGACTTCGGCTACCAAAAGAGCGGCTAAACACATTGTAAAGCACATCAGTTCCCACCCCATAAGTGAGCAAATTGACTTGATTGTAAGTAGGGCCGTTACCCACGCCCGCGCCGTTATAGCTGAAGAAGCCGTAGTAGCGTAAGCCCACATTCTTGTTTTCTCCAAAGAATTGCTTATAACCGATTTTAGTGATAAACCCGTTAAACGCATTCACTTGAGAGCTGTTACCGGCAGCGAAATTCCCAAGCCATGGGTTAGCTTTAAGCTCGTTATTCAAAGCAGTAACTTTAGCCAAAGTGTTTGTGGTGTTGTTTAATAGTTGGGTGGAGCGCTCTTGATCAATATTCCCGCCATAGCTCACTTGATAGCCTGTTGAATTGCTGATGTTAGCGTTGTTGGCCAGCGTTAAAGCGTTTTGAGAAGTATCGACGATGTTTTGCACCAAGCTAGTGAATTCCTTAGCGCTCAAATCATTCCCAGCGTTAGCCGAGTTGAAAACATGTTGCGCTAAAGCAGCGTCCAAAAACGCACCGGCAGCCCCACCATTACCGCTTGGCCCCATAGTGACTGAAGCTTGCTTTAGGACATAAGCGATTTGTTGAGCGGTAACACCACTTCCATAAGTTTGATTAGTGTTGTTTTGAAAAATCCCACCCGCTTGGTTATTGGCGTTTAAGAATGAATTCATGTAAGTCAAATAAACGCTAGCGGTGTTAAGCTCACTGAGCTGATTGGAGAGATTAGCACTCGTGGTGTTGTTGTTGCCTTGAAAGATATTGTTTTTGAGGTCTTGACTCAAAGTTTTGATGGAGTTAACCATTTCGTTATAAAGACTCAGGTTACCTTGGAAACAAGGAGAATTATTAGTAGAACCAGTGGTAGCAGCAGTAGTCACACCAGCACTACCACTACTAGTAGCACCACATTGATGAATGCTACTAGTGTTCAAAGTGGGATACAAATTAATCAAATTGCCTAATTGGTTCATAAAGAGATTGCCTAAAGTCCCGGCGACATTGCCTCCTGTGCCTGCAATATTGATATTGGTGTTGTTTGTCGTGTTAGAGTTTAACAAGCCGGCTAATTCTTCGGCTTTGATTTTACCCGGGTTTTTCACTTGTTGGACTACCTGACCTAATTCATACCCAAAGGTCATAAAGCCCCCATCTTCTTCAGCGCCCACTTGATTGAAGCTCAAGCTTAACGCTAGGCTTAAAGGGGCTAAGAATCTTACTTTTTGAGATTGTGTCATTAAATTTTCCTTAATCATTTTGAATGGCTTTAAATTTTGTTTCATATTCGTCTCTTCCCCCCTTTCTTAGAATGAATACCCATAAGACCAATAAACGCTATAAGGACGGAAATACTTCACGGTAGTCCCTGCTGATTTGTAATAAGTGTTATAAATCGTAGGCACCACTACGCCAAATTCCACCGTGTGCTGGTTGTGGCGGTTGGATTTCCCGCCCAACTTACCGAAGTTCATTCGCATACCGAAGTCAAAGAGGAACTGGAAGTGCGTGTTATTGATTTTCCCATGCAATTTCACATTGGGGTCATCTCTGAGCGTGGATTGGAAAGTCTCACCGGCTAATTGGATACCGCTAAAAAAGCCCATATCCACAGAGCGGTTTTGATAGGAGCGGCTAAAGATGTTATACAACACATCAGTCCCCACCCCATAAGTGTATAACCCTACATTATTTTGAGTGGATCTAAAGCCCACGCTCGCTCCGTTATAAGAAAAGAAACCATAATAGCGCAAACCGATATTCCTTTTCTTCCCGAAGAATTGCTTATAGCCCACTTTAGTGTAAAACCCGTTTAAAATATTCGTCGCACGACTGTTCCCGGCTCTGAATTGGGGCAAGTAAGGCATGCTTCTCACCTGATTGTTGAGCGCATTGATTTTATCCAAAGTTACTTGTGCGTTATAAAGAGCGTTAGGGAGCTGATTAGCACGCCCTTGCACAGCGTTAGCTTGGTTAGTTAGTTGGTTATCTGTAGCGTTATTAAACGCGTTCCCGCTAATGGGGTTTTTATTGAGCTCGTTATAAACCGATTGAGATTGATCAATAATGCCTTGCACCAAACCTGTAAAAACAGCCGAATTGAATTCCTTATTCCCAATGTTGGCGGCTACGGCAGAGTTGAAAGCTTCTAAAAGCAATTCATCTTGCTTGAGCAAGTTGGCTGCGTTATTGAGAATATTTTGTTGGTTTTGAAGGTATTGGATAGCTTGTTGGGAGTAAGTTTGACCATTTTGACCAGTCGCACCACTAGTTCCGTTAGTTCCATTTTTGGTTTCTAAAGCCTTATTCATCGCATTAAAAAACACATTCGCCGCATTCAAGTAGGTGAGCTGTTGTTGCATGTTGGGGAAATTGGTGTTTGTGCCGTAGTTAGTCTGGCTGCCGATCGTGCTTAAAACCCTGTTAGAAAGGCTTGGAAGCCAGTAATAGCCCGCAGCGGTGCAAGCGCTTTGAGTGGTAAGAGAGTTGCCACCAGCCGTCCCTGCAGCCGCGCAAGTCCCACTGCCTACCGCACCCCCTAAAAGAGCGTTCGCAGACACATCGTTACCATTGAGTTTCTCTGGATACGCCCCTAAAAGCGAATAAAGGTATTGGGAGAAAGCGTTACTCAACGCCCCTGCGACATTGCCTCCGGTGTTGTTGTTTAAAATGTTGTTCGTTACACTAGCGTTAAGCTCTCTTTCGAGTTCGTCTCTTTTAGTGCCGCCTGGGTTTTGGACATCTTGCATGACTTGCCCAAGCTGATAACCGACGGTGAAAAACCCTCCATCATCTTCGGCATAACTTATGCTAGCACAAAGGGCTAGACTAAGAAACAGCGTTCTATTTTTCTTTATCATGATTTTCCTTATCAATGGGATGCTCCTTGATTGAGTTTAAATTTGGGATTTAAGTTACATCAGGGCTTATGATATGGTATTACCATACAAATTGTTAGATGTAATTGATAGTATTTTCACATAATGAAAATTAAACTAACCTTAAAAATCCCCTCAAAAACCCCTTATAAAGGAATAAAGTTACAACAATTGGAGCGCTTTTTACAAAAAAAAAAAAAACGGGATTTCATGGGGGGATTAACCTTAAATTTTTGGGGGTTTTAAAAACGCTTTTTGGCATTTCTAAGTTTTTTAAACTATAATCACGCTTAACGCAAATAATCATTTTAAGTTATCTCTTTTGTTGTGAAAATTTGGAGCATGTTAGGGTTTGGGGTAATAGTGGGTGGTTACCCCGAAAGGAGATAACCAACTATGAAATTATTATTAGCAATCATAGTTTTAATGGTCCTCACAACGCCATTATACTAAAATTTTGGCTCTAGCACAAGCTAGAGCTAAAATCTATGGTTGCTAGCGTTTTAAACAAACAATACAAAAACCAATTTTATTTTAAATCGGGTTTCAAAAGCCCCGCTTCATACAAAAACACCGAGGGTTTATGCTCTTTAGGTTTGGCGTTTTCTCTCAATTCGTTTTTCGCATAAGAAAGCCATAAATTTTCCTTAGCCCTTGTGATAGCGACATAAAAAAGCCGCCGCTCTTCTTCAATGCCCCCACCGGTATTCATGAGCTTGTGGTTAGGGAAACGGCCCTCCATTAAATCTATAATATAAACATCTTTAAATTCCAAGCCTTTAGAAGCATGCACGCTCAATAAATTCACGCCCTCGCCTTGCGTGGCTTCACTAGAGCCTATTAAAGTGCCATTTAAGAAACGCCCTAAATTTTGGTAATTTTTAGCCAAAGAGCTCATCAAGTCCATTTTTTCATTGAAGCGTTTTTGCGCTTGGAGTTTTTTAAACTCGTTATAAGAGCCGTCCTTATTTTTGGAGCGCTCTTTTAAAAGGCGTGTTTTAAAGGTTTGAAAAAACGCGCTTTCTAGAATGTGTTTGATTAAAGCGCTAGGGGAATGGGTGGGGGCTTTGGTATAAAGAGTGAAAAAATCGCTAAGCATTTTAGCCCCATTGGGTGAGATTTTAGGGTGCATCAACACCGGGTGCGAATGGAACGCTTTATCTATCACGCTGTTAAACCTTGAGCTGTTTTCTAGGGCAAAAATTTCTTCAAAAAGCCCCATAGAGGTGATTTCTTTTTTCTTGGTGTAAATTTTGGCTTCTTTGCTTGGGTGGGTTAGGGCTAGTTTGAGATCGCCATTGCCTAAAAGCATTAAGGCCTCATGAATGTCTTTAGCGGTGTTAGAGCCAATATCGCTGATATAGCTTAAAACATGGATTGCTGCCATGATGTCTTTAGGGTTAAAGATGAGTGCGCAAATGTCTAACGCTAACGCTACTTCTTTGGATTCAAAAAAGCTCGCGCTCCCTTTTCTTTTGCTTGGCACATTGTGGGATCTTAAAGCGGCTTCTAATTGATCCGCGCTCGCGTTATTCCTAAAAATCACTGCCACTTCTTTAAAATTCTTTCGCATGACAATGCGCTTAGCGATGTCTTGGCATTGCGCGATATTGTCGCTGTAATTTAAAAGCGCGGGCTTATTGAAATGCCCTGATTTCACCACTTCTAAATTTTTAGGGTAAATGCGCTCGTTGCGCTGTATCACTTGATTAGCGAGATCTAAAATCTCTTTAGAAGAGCGGTAGTTTTTGGTGAGCGTGAAAACCCGGGCGTTTTTGTATTTTTGAGTGAAATTAGAAATGATAGAAATATCCGCCCCATTGAAAGCGTAAATGCTTTGATCGTAATCGCCCACGCAAAACAAACTGGGAGGGTTGATAGCGTCTAAAATGGATTCTTGTAAGGGGTTAGTGTCTTGAAACTCATCGCAAAGCACTTCTTTATAAGGGCTAGGTTTTTCTAGCATCGCTTGTTTAAATAACAGCAGTAAATCGTTATAGTCAATATAGTTATGCTTTTTTTTAGTGTTTTCAAATTCGTCTAAAATGTTTTCATAAAAAGCGGCGTATGGCGTGTGTTCAGGGTTTTTACTAGAAAGCCATGCGCTAAAATCTTCTTGTTTTAGAGCGTTGGTATAAAGAGAATAGAGGGCGTAGAGGTGCTGCGAAGTGTAGGGCTTTTTATCGTCATCTGTTAGCGCGTTTTTGGTATCCACAATGCTTTCTAAAAGCTTTTTCAATTCTTTAGGTTGCTTCAGGCTTAAATTGGGGTAATGCTCTTTTAAATAGCGATACGCTACCGCATGGAAAGTGCCCGCTTCAATTTTGGAGCTTAACTTGGAATATTTAGCCACCCTAGCAATCATTTCATTACTCGCTTTATTGGTGAAAGTCAAAAGCAAGATTTCTTCAGGCTTGATGCCGTTATCAAGCAGGTATAAAATGCGCCCCACAATCGTAGAAGTCTTTCCTGTGCCAGCGCTTGCAATCACTAAATTATACCCTTTCAAAGCCTTGGCCGCTTTGAGTTGCTCGGGGTTTAATTGCAAAGTTTCTAACAAGTTTTATCCTAGATTTAAAAAGTCTTTAGGCAAAAGAGCGTTTTCTAAAGAGCGCTGCGAAAACAAAAAACGCCCATCGCACACAAAGCCCAATTCTTGCCAGTTGATAGCGTTGAGTTTGTCGCAGAGGTTTTGTAAATCTAAGTTTTGGTCATAAGGGAATAGCGCTAAAATAGAGCCGTCATAATTAGGGCATTGGTGGATGAAAAAGGGGTTTTTTTGGCGCGTTTTGGCGTTGACATAAATGCGTTTTTTAGGGGATATGTGGTGCATTCTGCCCCATTCAAACCAATTGGCTTCATTAAATTTTTTAATCTTTCTTTGCATCAAGCTATCTTTATGTTGGAGTAAATAATCATTAGGCTCATTGACAAAAACCATTTTTTCTAAAACATTGGTTCTTTTCGTGATTGAGGTGACAAATTCTAAATTCCCGTATTTTTCATTTTTAAAAATCTTATCGCACCCGCTCACTGCCCCCACTTTAACCTTAAAAACCTCGCTTAATTTTTGCGTGTAAGATTGGTTGAGGAAATATAAAATGCCTTTTTTGCACATAAATTGCAAACAACCGTTGGTGATTCTGCTGAAATTGCCCTTACAAAAACGAAAAATCACGCAATTGGGCATGGCGTTTGGGAAAACCTTTTGATCGCCTAATTCAAAAAAATGCGTTATCGTGCCTTCTTTGTAAATCAATTCGTTTAATTTCACGCTGGAAGTGGATTTTAAAAAATCCCTTGGGGTGATGAAAATCAATTCGCCTTTAGGTTTTAAATGCTTGATCGCTTTTTCTATGAAAAACAAGTAGAGATTACTCCTTTCATCAAAAAGGCTGTAATGGAGTTTTTCTTTGGTGCTTGGCGCAATATCCTTGTGTTTGACATAGGGCGGGTTACCGATGATCGTGTCAAATTGGTTTTCTAAAGGGTAGTCAAAAAAGTCCATGCAAAGGGCATTTTTAGGGCAGATTTTAGGATCGATTTCAATCCCTACAGCCTTTTTTAAACGCTTTAAAAAACTCCCATCGCCCGCGCTTGGCTCTAAAACACTCCCATGATTGTGTTTGAGAGTGAGCATGAAATCCACTATATTTTTAGGGGTGAAAACCTGCCCTAAAGTTTTAATATCCCATTTATTCAAAAAATTCTCCAAAAAAATCTTTGAATGTTAAATAGATATTAGCTCGTAACTTAACGCTTTTGGCTAGAGCGCTTAAAATGAAGTTTTTACTTCCATCAAAGTCTCTTTGAATGATTTTTCTGTTGTTATCCCACTTGCATTGAAAGGGCAAGTTATTGCCATTTGACTGAAGAGTTTGAATACCTTTTAAGGAATTGATAAAAACATCTTTAGGATCGTTTTTGTTGATAATTAAAAAATAATAGTCTCTATCGGTGTTTTTGCCTAAGTCTTTATGCAGTTTTTGAAAGTATTTTTCCCATGCAATTTTGTTATTGAAAGTCGGCAATAAGCCACACAACGCATAATAAATCCCTAATTTACAATTAAGATTGTCAGCGGTTTTTGTAGTGGTGGTTTTAAGATTAACAGGATAAAAAATATCGTTTTCTTCAAAACTAAAATCCCACCACTCTCTAGCTTTTGGTAGTTGGATAGGAAAAGAATGTTTGATGGTGTTTAAAATTTCTTCTTCATTGACCGATGGATTTAAGCGTCCATCTTGTAAGGGTTGAGACAAATTATAAGGGTTTGTTTTTAAAAATTTTGCAATTTCATTAAGCTGTGTGGGTATCATTAAATATCCTTATTAAAAAGGATATTTTACCACACTCCTTATTTTAGTCCTTTATTTTTTCAAACTAATGGCTTCTTTAATCATGTCATCGCCCGCGCCAAAGGCTCTAGCGTTCATAGAATAGCCTCTTTGCATTAAAATGAGATTGGTTAGGGCGTTCCCGGCATTCACATTGCTCGTTTCTAAATATTTATGCCTGATTTTCCCAAACTTGAGCTTGCCCTCTTCATCCCACCCTAAAATGGGGTTACCGCTTAGGGGTCTGTTTTCGCCATTAATGGTGCCTTCTTGCATTTCATAGAGGTTACCGCCGATTTTTCTCAAGCCTTGATCGTTAGTGAAAGCCAAAATACCGATGCGAGCGACCGGCTCTACCACCCCGTTACTAAAGGCCAGAGAAATCACGCCATTTTCTTCAATGCGCATGTCTCTAAAAATGCCCCTAGGCTTGCCGTCTTGACTCGCTTCTAAGAGTTTAGAGTCTTGGTAAGACAAATCGCTAGAATCATGGTTTTCGCTTTTATCTAAAGAGTAGGTGAGTTTATTGCCTTTAAAATCTAAAGTCATGGGGGCGGATTTCATCTTGTGCGTGGCTGAATCAAAGCCGACAATTTCCCAAGTAGGATCATTGATAGGGGTTTTGTTTTTGGGATCTACGATGTAGCTTTTCACTTCCCAAGTTTGGTTTTTCCTTTTACTCGTGGGGCTTGATGTGGGATCGTTGGAATTGGTCATGTAATATTCGCTCTGGAGCAAGTATTTATCCCCGGCTTTATCATAAATATCCACTTCTGTGCTGTAATAAGGGATTTTAATCGCTACTGAATCCCTACTAATGCCCTTTTTTAATTCCATTCCGTTCGCATTCAAGCCCAATTTATCCGCAATGCCCCCGCTCAAGCTAAAGGTGATAGGCGTTTGGCTAGGATTAGCGATCTCTAATAAAAGGGGTGGGCTTTTGGCGTCTTTTTCGCTTTTGATGAGGTTCAAGTCTAACCCGGTTTTTTCTTTAAAGAGTTTTTGCAAATCGCCTAAAGTTTTGAATTGGTTTTCGCCTTTTTCAGCGTCCCCATAAGTGAAAACCAAATCCTCTTTTTTGCCATTCTCTTTTTGGATACTGATGTTTAATTTACGATTGGTGATCGCATCTATTGGCTCGTTATCGTCATTCGCTAAAGCGTTAATATCCTGGTTTAAAAAACGCTCTTTAATGATCTCGCCCTTGTCGTTTAAGAAAAAATCTTGCGCGCCTTTTAAATGGTCTTTAGGGTTTAGATTCACGCTAATACCCACTTTCGTGCTAAGCACGGGCTGGTAAGTCAAATCTTGGGGGATTTGTAAGGGCGAAAGGGTGTTGCCATGCAATTTTTCAATGTCTTCATCTCTAGCAGTGGAATTGAGCGTGCCGTCTTTGATTTTTTTCAAATCAATACCATAAACATAATAGCCCTCAGGGGTTACTAAATAGCCATCAGCGTCCCTGGCGAAATTGCCGGCGCGCGTGAGGAAATTATCCTGTTTCTTGCTAAAGCCGTCTTTATTAATGGTCATTTCCCCATTTTTATTGGGTCCTATCACAAACCAGCCCTTGCCTTGATACGCCATGTGGAATTCCCCCTCGCTTGGCATGTATTCCCCGTCTTTATTAGAAAGGACATTGCCTGAGCCTGTAACGCCGTAATTTCGGTCGTTAGCCACAACGGATTTGGCGTTTAAAGCGTCTAAATGCGAAGAAAACAAGGTCTTAAACTCCGGATCATTGGAGCGATAGCCTAAAGTATTGACATTGGCGATATTGTTTGAAAGGCTGTCAATGCCAAACTGGTGGGTCTTAATCCCGCTATAAGCGTTTAATAAGGTGTCGTTCATGCTGTCTCTTTAGGGGGGGTTTGGGGCTTTTGATCAAGCGGCTTTTGATCAGAGAGTTTTTGTTCAAGAGGTTTTTGTTCAAGTGGCTTTTGTTCAAGCGGCTTTTGATCCGGTTTATAAAACTCTATCGCGCTGTCTATGGGTAAGATCATTTCGCCCATTCTTAGCATGGGTTTGCCTTTATCAAAAATCACGCTTTCCACTTCGCCCCTACCGATGCGCGTTTGCAAATACTGCTTGCTTTGGGAGTCTAAATTGTATTCAGCCTTGATTTTATAATTGCCTTTAGGGACTTTTTCGCCCTTTTCGTTCAAGCCGTCCCATTCAAAATTGATATACCCCTTTTGCCCGTTATAATCTTTTAAAGGAATCGTTTTGACTAATTCATTGTTTTCATTCAGGATTTGAATCGCTGGCACTCCTTTAGAAGCGTCAATTTTTTCATCAAAAAAGAGCGAAAAAGAAAGCTTGTTGTTGCCATCAAAATTCGCCCCGCTCACATCGGTTTCAGCGATTTTGCCTATCATGCTCACAGAATTGAGTGCGCTCACTTCCCTTAAAGCGTTATTAGCCTTTAGGCTATCGTCCATGCCTTTATTAAGGTTTTCCATGGTGTCTTTTAAAGCGCCTTGAAAGTCTTTTAAAGACTCGTTAGTTTCTTTATTGGATTTCATCGCGCTGGCGACTTCTTGCATGGTTTTTTTGTTTTCTTCTTGCATTTCTACTTGCGTGAGTTGTGCGGTTTGGGTGATGATTTTATCTGTTTCCATAGGAGCGGTGGGGTCTTGATTTTTCAATTGCTCTAAAAAGAGTTTCATGAAAGCGTTTTTATCCAACCCGTTAGCGATTGCGGGCTGCTCTTTTTTCCTTTCTTGTGCGGCTTTAGCTCCTGTAACTTCTGCTAAATCAATGGCCATGATCTCTTCCTTATTAAAGATGTCCTATTATAGAGCAAACTTGCTTAAAATCACGCATAAAGAGTGATTTGCATGCTCGTTTCTTTGTTTTCATTATCCGTATTCTCTTGGTAGCTTTTTAGGGCGTTTTCTTTTAAGGGGGTTGATTCCTGCTCTTTGAATGGCTCTCTTAATGGTTCTTTGGGTTGTTCTTTAGAAGAATCTTGCGAAAAGCTCAAATCCACCCCTTCAAAGCCTAAAGCGTTCAGGCTGTTTTTGAGATCTTGTTGGTTGTCTAAAAAGGTTTGCAAGCTGTTGTTATGAGAAATCACGCTCACTTTAAGGTTTTTACCCACTTTTTGAATGGTTACTTCAACCTTGCCCAATTCCTTAGGGAATAAATCCATAGAGATCCGGCTCATGGGGGGTTTGTATTCTTGGATTTCTTGCTTTAATTGTTGGGTGAAATGCTTGATCGTTTCTTTAGGGGCAACGCTTTTATTCTCGCTTGTTTTATCGCTAGCTTGGGCGTTTTGTGCGTTTTGAGCGCTGTTAGTGGATTCTTTAGTTTTTTCTTTATTTTCGCTTGCTTCTTTAGCTTTTTCTTCTTTTTCTAGGGGCGTTGGAGCGTTATCATTAGGGGGGTTAGCTCCTATTAAAGGCATTAAAGAGGGCGTTTTAAGAGGGATTTTAGGGGCATTTTCTGGCGTTGCGGCTTGGGCTGTAGTTTCGGTTTTAGTGGGGATTTTTTCTGGCTTTTTTTTAGAAAGCGTTTTATCCCTTTTAATAGCGTTCATTTGTAAAGCTTCCCTTAAAGGGGGCGTTTTTTTTTCATTACTAGGGGGGGTTGTGTGCTCTTTATTTTGCGATTCTTTTTTTTCTAAGGATTGCAAAACGCTAGAAAGGTTGGCGGTGTTTTTAGAGTCGTTCTTTGCAAGGGTGTGGTTAATACTCGTTTGCGTTGTTTTTAAAGCAAGCTGATCGCTCGCCTTTAAGGGGGTTTCTTTTTTTTCTAACGGAGCAACCACTTGAATGTTGCTGGCGTTCAAGTCATGTTTTTGGCTCAGCGTTTGGATGTCTTTAAGGGTTTTTGGATCTTTTTTAGTGTCAGTCGGGGCTGTGGGGTTTTTGATAGCGTTATTAGCGTGGTTAGTGGGGGTTAGTGGGTTTTTATTGGTTAAGCTTACTTGATGAGCGTTAGAAACAACTCCATTAGGCTTTTTTTCATTCTTGTTTAAAGTTTCGTTAGGGGTTTTTGGGTTAGTTTCATGGTTTTTGTGAATCTCATGTTGAGCTTCATGCGAGGCGGTGGTTTTTTTGTGGTTGAGCAAATCTTTTAAGGTAGGGGCTTGTTGGTCTTTAGCGAGATTTTGAGCGTGTTGGTGGTGTGGGGTAGGGGTTTTTTCAAGCTCTTTAGCGTTCTCTTTAGCGTCTTTGGGCGAGGCTTTTAAAGCGTTAGGATTTTCTTTAGGGGCGGTTTTGTCTTTAGAGATCTTTTGGTTTAAGATCTTACTGAAATCCTTTGATGCGCTTTTAGGGGCGTTTTTGGTGTCTTTAACTTCGTTTTTCGCTCCGCTATTTATTAAAGCGTTTGCGTTGGCGCTTGCGTTGGCGCTTGCGTTGGCGTTTGCGTTGGCGTTTGCGTTGGTGTGAATGGGATTAACAAAAGATGGCATGGTTATCCTTTAAAACAACTCTTTTATTTTACATGGCGAAAGTCAAGCAAAAAGAGTTCCTTAAGATGAATGATCAAATCTAAAAATGCTAAAAGCCTTTTTACAAAATCATGGTTTCGTTTAGGTTTAATTAAATTTTGCTACAATTAAATAAAAACGATGATTTTAGGGAGATTGGCATGCAAAGTTTGTGGATTTATCCAGAGAATATGGAAGTTTTAGGGGTTGCTTGTAAGAGCCTTTTAAAAGCATTGAAGCCTCGTTATCAAAAAATCGCCTTGTTTTCGCCCATTAGTGGGGGGTGTGAGGGCTTTGGGGAGTGCGAGGGCTTGAACTCTTTAGAATTTCATAGCGCCATAGACAAACAAAAGGCTTTAGAGCTTGTAAGCGCTGCTCAAGAAGAGTTACTATTTGAAACGATTCTCAAACGCTATGATGAATTACAATCTGTGCATGATTTTGTGGTTTGCTTGGGGTATACGCCGAAGTTTTTCTTAAACGCTCTTTTAGATTTAAACACCACTTTAGCCAAGCATCTAAACGCTCCTATGGTGGCTGTCGTGCAAACGAGTTTGGAATATTTGAAAGCCATGCACTCTCATATTCTTAAAAAAGAAGCCCCTTTCGCTGTAGGGTTATTTGCGGGCGAAATGCTTGAAAAACCACATTTTTTGAGCGCGTCTCTTTGCAAGCAACAATGCGAATTAGAAGCGAGCGTGATTGAAAGCGTGTTGCAAACAAAAAGCGAGATTATTACCCCTTTAGCCTTTCAAATGGGCTTGGAAAAAAAGGCTAAAAGACAGATTAAAAAAGTGGTTTTACCAGAGAGCGAAGATGAAAGGATTTTAAAAGCCGTGCATCGTTTGAACGCTATGGGCGCGGTGGGATTGATTTTATTGGGCGATAAAGAGGTTATTGATTCCCAAGCGAAAAACTTGAACTTGAATTTAGACAATGTAGAAATCATCGATCCCAACACTTCTCATTATAGAGAAGAATTCGCTAAAAGCTTGTATGAATTGCGAAAATCAAAGGGATTGAGTGAGCAAGAAGCCGAGCAATTAGCGCTGGATAAGACTTATTTTGCGACCATGCTCGTGCATTTAGGCTACGCGCATGCTATGGTTTCTGGGGTCAATCACACCACGGCTGAGACCATTAGACCCGCTTTACAAATCATCAAAACTAAGCCCGGCGTGAGCCTGGTTTCAAGCGTGTTTTTCATGTGTTTAGACACTCAAGTGCTAGCCTTTGGGGATTGCGCGATTATCCCTAACCCTAGCCCTAAAGAATTGGCTGAAATCGCTATCACTTCCGCGCAAAGCGCTAAGCAATTCAATATCGCGCCTAAAGTGGCCCTACTCTCTTATGCGACAGGCGATTCCGCGCAAGGCGAAATGATAGACAAAATCAACGAAGCTAGAGAGATCGCTCAGCGTTTAGATCCACAATTAGAAATTGATGGCCCTTTACAATTTGACGCTTCCATTGATAAAAGCGTAGCGAAGAAAAAAATGCCTAACAGCCAAGTGGCCGGGCAAGCTAGCGTTCTTATTTTCCCGGATTTAAACGCTGGGAATATCGCTTATAAAGCGGTGCAACGAAGTGCTAAAGCCGTGGCGATAGGGCCCATCTTACAAGGTTTGAATAAGCCCGTTAATGATTTGAGTAGGGGCGCTTTAGTGGAAGATATTATCAACACCGTTTTGATTAGCGCCATTCAAGCGCAAGATTAGGAGGGAACGCATGGAAATTTTAGTTTTGAATCTGGGCAGTTCGTCTATTAAGTTTAAATTGTTTGACATGCAAGAAAACAAGCCCTTAGCGAGCGGTTTAGCCGAAAAAATCGGCGAAGAAATAGGGCAGTTGAAAATCAAATCGCATTTGCACCATAACGATCAAGAGCTTAAAGAAAAACTTGTGATTAAAGATCATGCGAGCGGGCTTTTAATGATTCGTGAGAGTTTAACGAAAATGGGGATCATCAAAGATTTTAATCAAATTGACGCTATAGGGCATCGTGTGGTTCAAGGAGGGGATAAATTCCATGCCCCAGTCTTAGTCAATGAAAAAGTCATGCAAGAAATTGACAAGCTTTCTATTTTAGCCCCCTTACACAACCCGGCGAATTTAGCTGGTATTGAATTTGTTCAAAAAGCGCACCCCCATATCCCTCAAATCGCTGTTTTTGACACCGCATTCCATGCCACTATGCCTAGTTACGCTTACATGTATGCTTTACCTTATGAATTGTATGAAAAGTATCAAATCCGCCGTTATGGTTTCCATGGGACTTCACACCATTATGTGGCTAAAGAAGCGGCGAAGTTTTTGAATACCGCTTATGAGGAATTTAACGCTATCAGTTTGCATTTAGGGAACGGCTCAAGTGCAGCAGCCATTCAAAAGGGTAAAAGCGTGGATACTTCTATGGGGCTAACCCCTTTAGAAGGCTTGATCATGGGCACAAGGTGTGGGGATATTGACCCCACTGTGGTGGAATACATCGCGCAATGCGCTAATAAAAGTTTAGAAGAAGTGATGAAAATTTTAAACCATGAAAGCGGCTTGAAAGGCATTTGTGGGGATAATGACGCCAGAAACATAGAAGCCAGAAAAGAAAAAGGCGATAAGCAGGCTAAACTCGCTTTTGAAATGTGCGCTTATCGCATTAAAAAGCATATTGGGGCTTACATGGTGGCTTTAGGGAGGGTGGATGCGATTATCTTTACAGGGGGATTAGGGGAAAACTACTCGGCTTTAAGAGAGAGCGTGTGTGAAGGCTTGGAAAATTTAGGGATCGCTTTGCACAAGCCCACCAACGACAATCCGGGCAACGGATTAGTGGATTTGAGCCAGCCTGATTCTAAAGTTAAGGTTTTACGAATCCCTACTGATGAAGAGCTAGAAATCGCTTTACAAGCGAAAGAAATAGTAGAAAAATTAAAATAAAGGTTGTTTGATGAAAATGGTTCATTTTTTAGAGGGCGTTCATTTTGAAAAGCTCCACATTGAAGCGTTGAGTGAAAATTCTTCCAATAAGGAAATCCGTATTTGCATGCCCAAAGGAGCGATCCTAGACAAACACAAGGCTCCGGGAGCTATCAGCGTGCAGGTTTTAGAGGGTAAAATCATTTTTGAAGCTGAAAATGAAAAAATAGAAATGCCAAAGGGAGCATTAATCAGCCTAGAAGCCCAAGTTTTGCATCGTTTGGACGCTTTAGAAAATAGCGTTATAAGGCTATCTTTAAGTAAAAAATAAGAAAAATGGAAAGTTGTTTTTATGAATACTTGGTATTTGCTTTTAACCATAATTTTATTAATCATCATCTGGAGGATTATTAGGCTAGTTTTAAAGAATAAAGACGACAGCAACGAAAGGGATTAAAATTAGGTGCATTTTTTGAGCTAAAAATTAGCCAAAAAGATAAAAAAAGCCGCTAAATCATAGCCGTTTAATTAAGCGCGCTACGATACGAAAATTTTAAAAGAAAGGAACAAGCATGAGCGAACAACGAAAAGAATCTTTACAAAATAACCCTAATTTGAGTAAAAAAGATGTCAAAATCGTAGAAAAGATTTTGAGCAAGAACGACATTAAAGCCGCTGAAATGAAAGAACGCTACTTGAAAGAAGGGCTGTATGTGTTGAATTTCATGAGCTCTCCAGGCAGCGGTAAAACCACGATGCTAGAAAACCTAGCGGATTTTAAAGACTTTAAGTTTTGCGTGGTAGAGGGCGATTTGCAAACCAATAGAGATGCGGACAGATTGCGTAAAAAAGGCGTGAGCGCGCACCAGATCACCACCGGCGAAGCGTGCCATTTGGAAGCGAGCATGATTGAAGGGGCGTTTGATTTACTCAAAGATGAGGGAGCGTTAGAAAAAAGCGATTTTTTAATCATTGAAAATGTGGGGAATTTGGTTTGCCCTTCAAGCTATAATCTAGGAGCGGCGATGAATATCGTTTTACTCTCAGTCCCAGAGGGCGATGATAAGGTGCTAAAATACCCCACGATGTTCATGTGCGCAGATGCGGTGATTATCAGTAAAGCGGATATGATTGAAGTGTTTAATTTCAGGGTTTCTCAAGTCAAAGAAGACATGCAAAAATTAAAGCCTGAAGCGCCTATTTTTTTAATGAGTTCCAAAGACCCTAAAAGCTTGGAAGATTTTAAAAATTTCCTTTTAGAAAAAAAGCGTGAAAATTACCAATCCACGCATTCGTTTTAATGTGTTTAGCGATCCCTTCTAAAGTCATAGCCATTAATAATAATGTGGCGCTTTTAGAAACTTTGGGCGTTCAAAGAGAAGCGAGCTTGGATTTAATGGGCGAGTCCGTTAAAGTGGGCGATTATGTGCTGTTGCACATCGGCTATGTGATGAGTAAGATTGATGAAAAAGAAGCCCTAGAATCCATTGCGCTTTATCAAGAAATGATCGCCAAAATGAACGAAACGCATGAATAACAAAACGCATGAGTGATAATGAGCGTTAATTATCTCATCGCCCCTTTTAGAGACAAGCAAACCATTTTAGTGCTCTCTAATGAAATCAAAAAACTCGCTTCTAAACTTGAAAAAAAATTAGTCATCATGGAAGTGTGCGGAGGGCATACGCATTCTATCATGAAATACGGGCTTTTAGATTTGATGCCTAAAAATTTAGAGTTTGTGCATGGGCCGGGCTGCCCGGTATGCGTGATGCCAAGAGCGCGCCTTGATGAAGCTTATGAACTCGCTGCAATCAAAGATAGCATTATCTTAAGTTTAGGGGATATGATGAAAGTCCCAGGGAGCTATGGGAGTTTGATACAAGCCAGAGAAAAGGGGCTAGATGCGCGCTTTTTGTATTCGCCCATGCAAGCTTTAGAAATCGCTAAAGAAAACCCGCATAAAAAAGTCATTTATATTGCGATCGGTTTTGAAACCACCACGCCCATGAGCGCTAGTGTTTTATTGAACGCCAAAAAAGAAAAAATCCACAATCTTTTTTTCCACATCAACCACCTTTTAGTGCCTCCCAGCGTGAGCGCGATTTTAAACGATCCAGCATGCCGGATTAACGCTCTTTTAGCCCCTAGCCATGTGAGCGTGATCAGCGGCGCTCAAATCTATGCCCCTTTAACAGAGCGCTTCAAGCTCCCCATTGTTGTGAGCGGTTTTGAGCCGGTGGATATCTTAGAAAGCGTGCTGATGCTTATCAAACAAGCCTTAAAAAAAGAAGCCAAGCTAGAAATCCAGTATAAAAGAGCGGTTAGCTATGAGGGGAATGTGAAAGCGCAAGAGCTAGTCAATGCATGCATGGAAGTTAGGGAAAATTTTGAATGGAGAGGTTTGGGGAATATCAAACATTCCGCCCTCAAACTCAAAGAAACATTCGCCTCTTATGACGCTGAAAAAGTCTTTAAAGAGCATTTAAGCCACAAAACCTCTAAAGAAAACAAGGCATGCAAGTGCGGGGAAATTTTAAAAGGCACCGCTAAGCCCCTAGATTGCGCGCTATTTGCCAAAACTTGCACCCCACAAAACCCGATCGGCAGTTGCATGGTCAGCTCTGAGGGGGCGTGCGCGGCGTATTATCGTTACAAACGCGTTTGAGCTTTAGAAACTGCTTTTTAGTGAAATCGCTCAAGCCTTCGCAATTGACATCCACGCTTTTAGGGGGTTTTTCTTTTTTTACAACCGGTTTTTGATAAGCCCTTTTTCTCACGCTCGCTTGGATTGTTTTAAAATCAAAGGGGTGATTCAAGGCTTTTAGGGTTTTTTGCGTTTCTTTAAAACGGGCTTTTAGGGTGTTGGTGTAATGATCTTCTTCTATCTTAAAGGCTTTCAAATAGCTAGGGTGCGTGAAGTAGATTTTTAGGATTTGATTTTCTATTTTAGCGTATCTAAAGCCTTTTTTTAAATCCCCTAAAGCTTGGGAAACATAATGCTTGATCGCTTCTCTTCGCTTGAGCTGGAGTTTTAAATTTTTAAACGCAGACATTTGAGCGATTTTTTTAAAAAGCAAAAAGGTTTCTTTCTTTTTCAAATAGCGTTTGTAAATTAGGGGGTCAAATCCATTTTCCATGATGAAATTATAGCGTTTAGCTTGACTTTTTTAAAAAGCTTTTGTATAATGCTTCTTTTAATTTTGTTGTTTGTTTGTTGGGGTGTCGCCAAGCGGTAAGGCACCAGGTTTTGGTCCTGGCATTCCGAGGTTCGAATCCTTGCACCCCAGCCATTTTTCCTTTATTAGCGATTTTATCAGCGTATTTTGGCGCGGAGTAGAGCAGTCCGGTAGCTCGTTGGGCTCATAACCCAAAGGTCAGTGGTTCAAATCCATTCTCCGCAACCAATCTTTTTTAAAAAATCCCCCCTATCTTTTTAAGCTATCTTTTTAAGAAAATGCTTTTTAACAAAATTCCAACACTAAACGAACAACACCAAACGAAACAAAACGCATCAAAATCAAAAAATGACAAAATTTTTAAGAAAATGACAAAAAAAAAAAAACGCTTTTATGCTATAATGCTACAAATACATTCCAAATGTCCAATGAATGTATGAAATCCCTAATATCCAATTCAATCTAAAAAGGAGAAAACATGAAAAAACACATCCTTTCATTAACTTTAGGCTCACTTTTAGTTTCCACTTTGAGCGCTGAAGACGACGGCTTTTACACAAGCGTTGGCTATCAAATCGGTGAAGCCGCTCAAGTGGTGAAAAACACCAAAGGCGTCCAACAGCTTTCAGACAACTATGAAAACTTGAGCAAGCTTTTAACTAGATACAGCACCCTAAACTCCCTCATCAAATTATCCGCTGATCCGAGCGCGATTAATGCGGCGCGTGAAAATCTGGGCGCGAGCGCGAAGAATTTGATCGGCGATACCAAAAATTCCCCCGCCTATCAAGCCGTGCTTTTAGCGATCAATGCAGCGGTAGGGTTTTGGAATGTTGTAGGCTATGTTACGCAATGCGGGGGTAATGCCAATGGCCAAAAAAGCACCTCTTCAACCACCATCTTCAACAACGAGCCAGGGTATCGATCCACTTCCATCACTTGTTCTTTGAACGGGTATACTCCTGGATACTATGGCCCTATGAGTATTGAGAATTTCAAAAAGCTTAACGAAGCCTATCAGATCCTCCAAACGGCACTAAAGAAAGGCTTACCCGCGCTCAAAGAAAACAACGGGACGGTTAGTGTAACCTATACTTACACATGCTCAGGGGAAGGGAATAATAACTGCTCGAGTGAAGCCACAGGTGTAAGCGAACAAAATGGCGGAAAAAAGACTGAAACCCAAACCATAGACGGCAAACAAGTAAAAACCACGATCAGTTCAAAAGTCGTTGATAGCACAGCACTAGGTAATACACAACATGTTTCCTACACCGAAATCACTAACGCATTGAGCAATGTGCCTGATAGCGCTCAATTCTTGTTGGCGCAAGCGAGCACGCTTATTAACACCATCAACACGGCATGCCCGTTTTTCCATGCTAATAATAGTAGTGAGGCTAACGCCCCAAAATTCTCTACTACTAGTGGGAAAATATGCGGCGCTTTTTCAGAAGAAATCAGCGCGATCCAAAAGATGATCACAGACGCGCAAGAGCTGGTTAATCAAACGAACACGATTAACAACAATGAACAAACAACTCCAGTGGGAGGCAGTAATGGCAAGCCTTTCAACCCTTTCACAGACGCTAGCTTCGCTCAAGGCATGCTCGCTAACGCTAGCGCGCAAGCCAAAATGCTCGATCTAGCCCATCAAGTGGGGCAAACCCTTAACCCTGATAGGCTTACCGGGGATTTTCGAAATTTTGTTAAAAGCTTTTTAGCCACATGCCACAACCCTTCAACAGCTGGCACTGGTGGCACACAAGGTTCAGCCCCTGGCACGGTTACCACTCAAACTTTCGCTTCCGGTTGCGCCTATGTGGAACAAACCATAACAAATTTAAACAACTCCATCGCTCATTTTGGCACTCAAGAGCAACAAATACAGCAAGCAGAAAATATCGCTGACACTCTAGTGCATTTCAAATCCCGATACAGCGAATTGGGCAACACTTATAACAGCATCACCACCGCGCTCTCCAAAGTCCCTAA
>NZ_QBAW01000015.1 GCF_009689985.1 Helicobacter pylori
TTATAAGGGATTGGTATTTCATATTGAAACAAAATTTTAAAAATTTGTTTTAGGGCTAATTTAGCATTAATTAGGCTGTGTTAATCAAAGTTTGATAGGTAAAGTTATCGCTTGGGCGTGTGTCAAATTGATGCGCCAATTAAGACAGAATCTTCTCCATAAAAAGAGTGGGGAAAATCAGAGTTTCTCCGCCCAACTCAACCACGCAATCTTCTTCTTTGATTGGCATAAAACCTAGCTTTTGATAGAGATTGCATGCCTTGATTTGACTCTTGCTCACATGCAAAGAGATTTTAGTATAGCCTTTAATTAAAGCGTATCGCTCCACGCTCTCATAGAGTTTTTGACCCAGCCCTTGGGATTGATAAGCACTATCTATGTGGAATTTGCACAGCTCTGCTTCTGTTTTATTGATATGATTAAGCCCGCAGATCCCAATGAGCTTTTTATCCTTTCTCATTCCAAAAAATTCCCCGCCATGCTCGCGCAATTTTTGAACGAACCCGCTAATGCTGGGCAAAAGATCCAAGCGTTGGATAAACCCTAAAGGGTTATCAGCGATGCGCTCAGCATAAAATTCTTCTAATTCAGTAGGGTATTTGGGCGAAAAAACTTTGATGGTCATGATTAACTTTTTAAAACCCTTTTTGATTGTCCCACAAGCGGATATGGAGTCTGTCGCTAAGATTAAAACCATGCTCTAGGGCTAGGGGGGCTAGGGTTTTGAGATTTTTGTCTAATTCCTTATTCGTGGTGCCTAAGGGCATTAAAAAGATTTCATTATTTTTTAATGAAAGTTGTTTCAAAAGGTTTTGAATTTCTACGATAGATTGAGCGGCGTTTTTGCTCTCTAAAACAAATTTAAAATGCGTGCTTTTAGCGTTATTTAAGATATTTTGCAAGGCTTTAAGGTTGATCCGCTTATTTTCTTTCTCTAAAGAAAAAGAGAGTTTGACGCTTAAGGTGAAATGCAATTCTTTTAAAATGGGGCTAAATTCAAAAAAAATAGAGCCGTTACTCTCCACAAATAAAGGGATTTTTTTGTGATAAAAATGCTCTAAAACGCTGATTAAAATAGGGTTATTAAAATACAAGCTTGGCTCCCCGCCTGTAAGAATGAAATCAAAATGTTTATAATTAGGGGCTAAATCCTCTAATCGTTCAATCAAAGATTTAGGCTCATTGTAATAATCCCAAGTTTTTTTGAATTTAGGATGCACCGCATACAAGCTATCGCAACCTGTTAGGATTTCATCATTCAATATGGTTTTACAATTAAAGCCCTTGCATGAAAGGTTACACCCCCCTAAGCGTAAAAAAAGACTGGGTTTGCCTATCCTTTTCCCTTCACCTTGTAAGGAAAAAAAGCTCTCAACGACCGGGAGTTTCATAGGATCTGGTGTAAAGGCTTAGCGTGGAAAAAGCATTGTCTTTCATCGCTAATGATTTTATTGAAAAAATCCTTATCATGCCACAATTTTTGAATGCCTTGCGAAAAAGAAACGCAATGATTATGCACTAAAGATTTAAAGTGTGGGTTTTCTAAATCTTTTAAAAAGCTCTCCGCGTAGCCGTTTTTAGTCTCATGCACGCGCACGCTAGAGATTTTTAACTCCCCTTCGTTATTGGAAAAAACGCTTTTTTGTAAAATCCTTGTCAGGTAATATAAAAACATGAGAGCGTAACTTTCTGCGCTCAAATTGAACGAGCATTTCACATAACGAACGCAATGATTTTCTATAAAACGCTGAAACTCATCGCTTTCTTTGTCCCAAAAATGATGGGCATGATCAAACGACTCAATGAAAACTTGCATTTCTTGTTGCATCAACCCAAAATCCAATGCCATGTTCGCGCTGTCTAAGCGGTTGGTTTCAATAAAAACCTCTACTTCATAATTATGCCCATGGATATTTTGAGCGCATTTCAAAGAAGAGCAATTGCGCACCACATGGCTAGCGCAAAATTGATACAATCGCCTGATAACCATTACTCATTCCCTATAGCATGGCTGATAAAGGGGCAGTCTTAAATTATAATAGTAGCGCTCAGGGCGGTTAAAATCAATGCGCTTGATCGTGCTTTTGATCAAATCCCTATAGAGCATTTGATAGCCACAAGTTCTCCCGCTCACGCTCCCATCCACATATAAAACCCGTTTTTGCAGCACCACATCATACCAATCCAAAATAAAATGCGAATTAGCGCTCATTAAAATTTGCTCGCTAAATCCATTGATAGCGTAGTAATCGGTAGGGGTTTGAGAGCAATAAAACTGCCCCCCAAGAAAATAACAAGGTTTATTGACTTGATCGATCAGCTGGTAATTGTATTGGTAGAACGGCATGGCTGAGATGTTACGGACAATGCGCGCATAGATCACATTTTTGGCTTTATCCAGTGGGAATTCCGCTTGCGTGAAGACATTGTAAAAGCCTAATTTTTGCAATTCATAAACAATCACATTAATATAATAAGAAGTCATCGCATCGCTTCTGTCATAAGCCACTACGATAGTGGAATTATAGTTGAACAAATAATCCCCTGTAACTTCTGAATAATACCCCATGTGCAAGCGGTGTTGGCATGCGCTAAATAAGAATAGAACCCCAACAATCAACCCTAAAAAAGCCAAGCGGTGATTTTTACTCACTTTAACATTCCCTTATGCCAAGATTCCAAATTTTTCAAATCATCATAACTGGTTAAGTCTAAATTTAAAGGCGTGATAGAAACATGGTTTGAAGCAATAGCGTCAAAATCAGAGAGTCTGTCTTCATTTTCGCGCTTTTGCCATTCTAAAGGGTGTAGCCCTAGCCAAAAATAGCTTTCATTTTTGGGGTCTGTGTGCTTATGCACTTCTTTTTTATACAACCTATAGCCCTTAGGGGTGATGCATTCGCCCTTATATTCTTGTAAGGAGCAATTAGGGACATTCACATTCAAGAGTTTGCGCCCTTTTAAGGGGTAGCCGTTGGTGAAAATGTTTTGGACTAAATTCTGGATAATCTTTTGAGCCAGATCAAAATTTAGGGGCGTGTTTTTGTTTTTGTTAGAAAGGATTTGAGAAATTGCAATAGAAGGCACGCCCTGAATGGTGCCTTCAATCGCTCCGGCCACCGTTCCAGAATAAATCGTGTCTTCGCCCATGTTAGATCCAAGATTGATCCCTGAAATCACTAAATCAAAACAAACATGCTTAAAAAGCTCATTGATCGCCAGATACACGCAATCGCTTGGCGTGCCATCATCAATCCTATAATGCCTGCCTTCTTTGCCCTTAATTTTCTCCGCTCTTAAAGGCGCAGTGATGGTGATGCATTGCGAGCATGCGCTTTTTTCATGCTTGGGGGCGACCACATAAATTTCTGCCATTTCTTTTAAAGCTTGTTCTAAAGCTTGAATGCCTTTTGCATGGTAGCCATCATCGTTGGTGAGTAAAATTTTTTTCATGTCTTGCCTTTAAATAGAGTGTTCAATAATGCGTTTAAATTTTCTTGCAATAAAGGGTAAGCGGGTTTTAACAGGTTTAAATCGTTTAAAACCTCTGTTTTTAAAGTTTGAGCGTAACCGCTTGCCTCCTCTAGCCCCAATAAATTCACAAAGCTGTTTTTAGTGCTGTCTAAATGAGTGGTTTTACCGCTTTCTTCTTCATCTTGTGTAACATCTATAATATCATCTAGCACTTGAAAACAAAGCCCCATTTTTAACCCAAAAGCCTGAAGCCATTTAAAAAGCTCTTCATCTTTAATACCGCTTGCAACAAGCCCCATCATCAAGCTTGCACTAATCAATTTAGCGGTTTTATGCTCGTGTAAGAAAGTGAGTTGCTCTAAATTTAAGGGCGTGTTTTCAAAATAGCAATCCAAAGCCTGCCCCAAAACCATGCCCTTAATCCCCCCATTAGCGCTTAAGATTTTGATTAATTCCACAATGATACGGCTTTCTAGTAAAGAATTTGAAAGCAATTCAAAAGAGTAAGTGTTGAGCGCATCGCCGATTAAAACGGCTGTGGTTTCATCGTATTTAGCGTGTAAAGTGGGGTGGTTTCTCCTTAAAGCGGCATTATCCATGCATGGTAAATCGTCATGGATGAGCGAATAAGTGTGCAAGCATTCAATGCTTAAAGCGATTTTAAAATATTCTGTTTGCTGGTTAGAATAATCTTTCTTACCCACTAACGCGCAAAGCACGGCTAAAAAAAGCTTAGGGCGAAACCTCTTACCCCCATTAAGCACCATTTCAAAAAAGGCTTTTTCCAAATAAGGGTGGAAGCTTTCAAGGTGTAAATGATGGCGGTTTAAAAAGCTTTCAAAACGCTCGCACTCATTATAGTAAAAGGATAAATTAGGGTTATTCATGTGTAGAATTATAACCTAAGATCTTAAGAGTTGTATAAATTCAGCTCTGGTTTTAGGGTCTTTTTTAAAGAGGCCTTTTAGAACGCTTGTTTTAATGATCGCATTTTGCTTTTGCACCCCTTGCATGCTCATGCACAAATGCTTGGCTTCACAAACCACAATCACGCCCCTTGGCTCTATGATTTCATCAAAGGTTTCGGCAATTTGAGTGGTCAGCCTTTCTTGGATTTGCAAGCGTCTGCTATAAATTTCAATGAGTTTAGCGATCGCGCTAATGCCTACAATCTTTTCTTTAGGAATGTATCCTAAACTGATATTCCCCCAAAAGGGGAGCAAGTGGTGTTCGCAAGTGGAGTAAAATTCAATGTTTTGAGCCACTATCATTTCATCGCAAACGCCTTGAAAATACGCGCTTTTTAAAGCCACTTTAGGATCTTCTTTATAGCCTTTATACAAGAATTTCCATAATTCTTGAACCCTTTTAGGCGTCTCTTTCAAGCCTTCTCTGTTTTTATCTTCGCCGATATTTTCAAAAAATTGGTTGAAAAAATTTTCCATTTAAATGACGCGCCTTGATAAAGATTGGATACGATTTTTAATGCTAGGGTGGGTGCTAAACATTTCAGCGCTAAAAAGATAAGCCGCCGATCGGGTGGAGTTCTGATCTATGCCCTTGTAATCGTTGTTCGCATAGTCGTTAGAAATTTTTTGTAAGGCTCTAATCATGGGCTTATTGTCATGCATTAAAAACGCCGCTCCGCTATCGGCCATGTATTCTCGTGTGCGGCTCAAATACATTTGCAAAAGGAGCGTTATAAAAGGCAAAATGATCTGTAAAACTAATAAAATCATTCGGGCTAAATTCGCCCCACTATTCTTGCGATTCCCCATGAAAAAATACACGCTAAAATTAGCCACTAACAGCATGATATTGCTTAAAATCCCCACACACATGGTCAAGCGAATGTCATTGTGCCTGATGTGGCTGAGCTCATGAGCGATCACGGCTTTTAGTTCATCTCTATCCAACCTCTCTATTAAAGCACTTGTAAGAGCGATAAGGGAATTAGATTCATTCCACCCGCTCGCAAAAGCGTTCATGTAAGGGGCTTTAATGATATAAAGCTTAGGCTCAAAATGAAGCTTAGCCTCTTCTAAAAGCTCTAACAAAAGGCGATGGATTTGATTTTCTTTAGAGCTTAAAACCTTGCTTTTATCAATAAGCTTGTATTCATCACCGCTTAACATGATAGAGCTAAAATTTTGGATACAAACAACAATAATGACAAAAGCCACTAAAAACATAATGATGGTGATCGTAGGAAAAATTTGAAAAGTCATGAGTTTAAAAAGAGCTATTCCTAAATCATTAGCATTAATTCTAATAACATCCACCAACAACCCAATAAAAGCAAAAATCACGCAATAAGTCGCTAAAACCGCGTTCGTTTTGAGCCTGTTTTGCGCGATAATTTTTTCAAAATTCGTCATTATTTTCTCCTTTCTCATGCTTGATTTCTTTGAGCAACGCGCTTGCATAACTCCCTTTAGGCAAGTAAAATCCCAATTCAAATTGCGCTTTTTCTTTCACATATTGAGAAGTTATATTTTCTGCAAACACCCAAAAAAACCGCCTGGATCCTAGCGTTTTAGCATGGCTATTTAAAAGGTTATGCTGGAATTCTTTTTCAATTTCTAAACTCAAATTTTTTGCATAAAGAGCTTTTTTGCCGTCTAGTAACCCCGTAGGCACAGCTTCTTTTTTCAAAAACCTTTCGCTTTCTTTTTCTAATTCTAAAGCGTCAAAAAACTTCCCATAAGGGTAATGGCACATCACATCGCCTTCTAAGATTTTAAAGGGGTGGGCTTGGTTTTTAAGGGCTTTTATGGTGTCTGAATTGACGCTTAATTTTTTTTGTTTAAAAAATTCTAAATTTTCTTTCAGGCTAAAAGCGCTAATGATTTTACTGATTTCTAATCGTTTGCTTAAAAGCGCGTTAAACAAATAACTTTGATAGCTTGAAATTAAAAAAGCGTTTAATTTTTGGTGGGCGAATTTCGTTTGATTTTGCAAGATTTTTAACCCCTCTTGGTGGTTGTCATTGAACTTCCCAAAGCGTTGCGGACCAAAATAATTAGGCATGCCAAACTGCGCGATTTGTTCTAAAACTTGTTCAGTCTTTTGAGCGTTTAGGGGGGTCATTTTTTTAAAACGCATAAAAAAGCGATTCCCTTTCAAATGCCCTAATTTGATTTTATTATGATGGTAATTCAAAGACAGGATTTTAAGGTTTCTTTCTTGTAAATTATGCGTATTTTTTTCTAATAAAGGGGCGTATTTTTTAGGGAGTGAGACGAATTGAGTCGTCAGCGCGTTTTTATCTTTCAAGCCCGCATAACCCAATTCAGCGATTCTTACCCCTAAAATTTGAGAAAAAATTTGAAGCATTTCTAAAGTGCTTAAACCGCTTTTTCTCACTTGAATAACGGCATGTTCGCCTGTGTTGCTAAAATCATACAAAGGCACTTCATGTACGCAAAAATCCCTAGCGCTAGGATTGAAATGAAAATCAATGCTCGCATGGTTATAAGCATGCAATAGGGGCATAAAGTTTAAATTCATGCTTTGATCCTTGAATTAAACGCCCTTGAGAGCGAAACTGAGTCAATGTTTTCAAAATTCACTCCAGTAGGCACGCCTTGAGCGATTTTAGTGAAAGTGAGGTGGAAATGCTGTAATTTATCTTCAATATAAAGCATTAGAGAATCATTAGCCAAAGTGGGAGGGAAAGCAAAAATGATTTCTTTAATGTTTTCTTCAATCAGGCGTTTTTCTAGGGCGTTAAAATCCACCTCTTCTATAGAATTTAACACATAATAGCGCCCTAAAAAATCCTTTAAATCCTCTAAAATAAACACATCTCTTGGGTGTAAGACCATGCAAAGCTGAGAATTTTGTCGGCTCTCATCAGAGCAAATCTCACAAACCTCACTCTCACTGAGCGCGTTACAAGATGCACATGTTTTAAGGTTTTCTAGGGCGTTCTCTAAAGCGTGCGTGATCTTGAGCGCCAGATAGGGGTTTTCTAAACCCAAATGATACGCCATTTTAAAAGCGGATTTTTTACCCACATTGGGGATTTTTTCTAAACAATCCACTAAATTTAAAAAGTGATTCAAGCTGTTTTTATAAGTATTCATTTCGTTAGTATATCAAACTTAACTTGACTTGAAAGCCACTAAAAGGGCTTTTATGGTTTTTTAAAAGAGGGTTTGATTGAAAGGTGCTAATAAAGCGTTTAAACAAAAGCGCTACAATGCGTCATCTCAATTTTAAGGAATAATATGCCGTTTATCAATATCAAGCTCGTGCCAGAAAATGGAGGGCCAACAAACGAGCAAAAACAGCAATTGATTGAAGGGGTTTCAGATTTGATGGTTAAGGTGTTAAATAAAAATAAGGCTTCTGTTGTGGTCATTATAGATGAGGTGGATTCTAATAATTATGGTCTTGGGGGCGAGAGCGTCCATCATTTGAGGCAAAAAAACTAAGTCTGGTTTTTAAAATCAAAGGTTGCGGTAACATTTAAGGGGTGTTTGTTTCCCTAACCCCCTAAAAACTATAAACATAACTCACATTAAACACCACAAGGCGTTTGAAAAAGAGAGAAGTGTTTAACCCTTTGCCATGCGTTTCATAAAAGGAATTCACCGCTAAAGGGATTTTTAAGCCCATTTCAAAGCCGTTATGCCTATTTACATTCACACGAACCCCAAAATTCAAAGGGATTTGGAAAAAACTCGTGTGCATTTTAGCTTGATAGCCCGTCAAGTAATTGTTGATAAAATCCGTTTCACTCACCCACATGCTCAAACCACTCCCTACCCACGAACTCCCCGCTAAAGCAAAGCCCGCATAAAAACCCACGCTAGAATGTTTTTTTGCATTATCAATGAAATTATACAAATAGTCTATTCCAAGCCCATAAAGGTGGTTATTCATTTTGCCCAAACCATCAAAGCCATTACCCACAAAACCAAAATTAGTGTAACCATAGTCATAGAACAAGTAATAGCGAAACCCTTGATTTTTTTTCTTGGTAAAGAAATGCTTGTAACCCACATTCAAAGCTACCCCATACATGTTTGAAATGTTTTTAGAATAAGAGTTAGGATCCAGCGCGTTTAGGGAATTTGAAATTTGAGCGATTTGAGAAGATAAAGAAGAAAGCATGCGGTTTTGGGATTGATTGAATTGCACTTCTAAATTTTTTAAGTTTTTTTCAAATTCTAAAGGGTTAGTGGTGGGTTCTTGTATTTTTTCTAACGCTTGGACTAATTGGGGGTTAGATGCAGCGCCACCGCTAAGCATCACTATTTTTTCAATATTTTGAAAGGTGGATTGGAGGTAGTATTTCTCAGCTTGCATTTCAGTAGGGGTTAATTTGGAATGGTTTTTTAAATTGTTGTTGATGTATGCAAAGGTGTTAGGCATGCTTGTGATTTCATTTTTGACTTGATTGAGCTTATAGATTTTATTTTGAGCGTTAGAAATGATTTGGATGCGTTCTTGATTCAAAAAGGGGTTATTGTGTTGGATGGCATGACTGATGGAATATTCAAACCCTACGCTTACATACGCTCCATTTTCTTCAGCGATACAAAAAGATAAAAATAAAGATGAAAATAAAGATAAAGAAAATAAGGTTTTTTGCATGGTTAGTCCTATTATGAATTGGGCTTGTTAAAAATAGGTTTAATGATACCATTAAAAAGCATAGCGCATACCAATATTTCCGGTAATATTAATATCTTTATAATCAAGCCCAAACCTAGCCCCTATGCTGGCATTCACATAAAAGGTTTTGAATAATCTTATCTCCCCGCCTGTGATAATGCTAGCAAAAGTGTTGTATCTGCCGCCATCTCTATAGCTTAGGGTGTTATTACCGATGAAACGCACCATTTTATCCCCCATAGAATTGATAAACAAATCTCTGCCCACATCCGCAATCACAAAATAATAAGAGTTTTTATTGAAGTAGTGCCGACTTTCTAGGGCAAAATTAATCGTTAGAACGGATTTTTTATTAGGGTCAGCATTGGCTCTGAATTGGTTGTAAATAGGATCATCCATAATGCCCCTTAAACCAGACAAACCAATGTAATAATAGGCTAAGCCTATTTGAGGTTTAAAAATAACGCTTTTATCTTTAAACATGAAATCATAGCCGTAATTGATTTTAGCGTCAGTCGTCCATGTGTCGTATTTGTAAGACTGGTTGATGATTGAGAGTAGGGGGTCATAAGAGTTGATGAAAGTCTTATTGTATCCCCAAGTCTCATTCAAGCTCATCGTTAATTCGCTTCTTTTGATAAAGGCTCGGCTATAAACACCCATATTGACATTGCTAGAGCCTGATTGAGTGATGTTTGCATGAAACCCGCTATACCCATAAGCGGCATAACCTCCCACAATCACGCCCTTAATAAACCTGTCATACCCTATATTGATACCATATAAAGTCCCAGTGCCTCCATTAATAAAACTAGCCCCTCCAACTCCTGTCGCCCACACATTATTTTTAACTCTGTTTCTTTGAGAGTATTTTAAAATCACATCCATAGCGTTAGGGATCGCATCAGCGAATCGCTTGTTTTTAAGGGCTTCTAAACGCTCATGGAAATCAGCGCTAGCAAAGGTTGAAGTGTCAGAGAGCTTGGCTAAACGGCTCATTTGTTGCGTGTAGGTGTTGATCTGTAAAATATTAGTGGCATCATTTTTAAAATCAGGGTTAGCGATGACTTCTAAAGTGTTAGCAATGTCTCCAGCGATCGTGGTTAAATCTTTTGTGGAATGGCTTTCTAAATAATAGGGAGCGAATAAAGGACTTCCCTTAGTTTCAAAGATTTTATTGAGCCAATTAATCGCTTGAGTACCTCCAGCTTGCTCAATGCTATCCACGCCTTGAGCGCCCTGAATTTGAGCGATATATTGTTTTAAAGTGGGGGCTTGTAGGTTGTTGATAGGATCATTAAAAACAGCGATTTTCACTTTATTATAGAGAATGGAAGTGTAAATGTATTGATTTTGAGAGTCTTTAAAGCCTACAATTAAACCGCCATCTTTAATATTCACGGCTTGCCCGTTATAAGTTAAGCCGTTGTTACTCATCACCATGTGCTTGCCATTAATGTCAATGAGCGTGTAAAGCTTAAGGTAATCGGCTAGGCTACTGCCTCCTGTGATTTGGTCGTTATACCCGTAATAAATGGCCTTAGCGCTATCAATGAGCGTGTAAGTGCCTGTTTCTTTTGAAGAAGTGTTGAATTGGATTAAGGGGTTATTGTTATTAGCCATAATCGTCGCTGTGCCTTGAGCGTTGATAATGGCATGGCTAGCTGAATGGCTGAGGTTAAACACCAAATCGCCATAGCTATTAAAATTCCCCATGACATTCAAACCACTAGCGTTAGTGCTTAAAGTCGCTTGTTGGTTCAAGATGAAATCACCATTAATGTTAGCTGTAGAGTTAGAGGCGTTGTTAAAAGCGTTAGTGATCGTTAAATTATTGGCTTGCAAGGTCGCATTTTCATTAAGATTGAGCGTGCCTATAACGCTATTATTTTTTACTTGAGACAAATCAATAATCCCATTAGAAGCGATTGTGCCTAAGAAAGTGAAGTTGTTAGCGCGCACGCTTAAAGATTCATTAGTGGGGGTTACGCTAGAGTTTGTAGAAGAGCTGTTTTTGGTTGTGGGGCAATTGGCTAAATTGATGCAAATTTCCCCTTTTTGAACGCTCACATTATTCAAACCCGCATTAAGGCTTAAGCCGTTAGTGGCGTTTAGGGTTGTGATATTGATATTAGAAACACCATTAGAAGCAAAAATCAATGCGCCTTGATACTTGCTAAAATCAATCGTGTTATCGCCATTAAAAATAATAGACTTGTTGGCGACAAAATTCAAACTGCCCCCTGTAGCGTTGCTAAAAGAGCTATTATTGACAAAAACATAGCCATTGCTTAAAAAGTTAAAATACCCTTTTTGCCAAAAATCATGCAAGCCTCTAGGCGATAAAAGAGCGCCTAAATCGTTTTCTTTGAGCGTGTTTTGTAAAGAGAGCGGCAACACGCTCCCTAAACCTTGATTATAAACGCCGCTTAACCCGCCTTGAGAAATAATATTATTAATGATATTACTCACTAAACCTTGACCTTCTAGCTTTTTAACAACATCTTGTCCTAAAAACTCGTTCAACAAGTCGTTCGCCACCACACCAATGTCTTTTTGCAGGCTTGTAGGGGGATTAGTAATATCTTTTAAAATCACGCTTAAAATAGAACTTAATTCAGAAGCGTCCATATACCCACCGATAAAATTCAAAAGCCCTTTATCGTCCAGCATGCTTTTTAAAGACTGCTTAGCAAGGTAGTTTTCTATGATTGATGGGGTAACAAAATTACCAAAAATGCTTAGTTTTTTACTGATAATATTTTGGATTTCATTCATGACTCCACTATTATTCAATAAATTATCTAAATTATTTTGACCTATAAGTTGGCCTAAGGTTTCATTTTGCAAGCTAGCGGGCAATTCCTTACTCAAAGGGCTTAGAGCGTTTTCTACAAAGTTTCCTAAACCGCCGGCTTGCTTGATTTTTTCCATAGCCATTTGACTGAGAACATTCGCTAAATTCCCTTGATTAAAGATTTTATCAATCCCTTCTTGGCCCAAAAGATTAAAGATATTGTCTGTAGCTTGAGCTTCTATGTTAGCTTTATTCAACACTAAGTTATTAGCGCTTTGAAAGGTTACATCCGCGCTCCCTCCGCTTTCAAAAGCGTTACCGCTTCCAATTGTTCCGGTAATATAAATGCTTTTAGCTTTAAAATCAGCGTTAATGTAGCCTAAATAAGGGGAAGTTGAGCCTAATAATTGCCCCAAGTAAGTGTTTCTAAAAGAAGAACAAGTGGCGCTATCTAGCGCGCAAGGACTGCTATAGCCATTGCCCCCAAACCATATAGAGCTAGTAGAGTTTGTAACATTATCTTGGGTAGCGCCTATAACGAGATTCCCGTTATTAAAGGTTTGATTGATGTTGTCAGTCAAATGGTTGATCGTTTCTAGGAGCGCTTGCTTTTGCGCTTGGGTGATCTTAATCTTATCCAAGAGTTGCAACACTTCATTGATGTTAGTGATATTGTCTAGTTGGTTGGATTCAATCATTTCTTTTAAGGTAGCGGAATTTTGAGAAAGAATCCCTAAAAGCGTTTTTAAATTCTCGCTAGAAAAACCCTTATTGTAGATATTTAAACTATTCAAAGGCTGGTTAAACGGGCTATAAGTGCCTGGGGCTTGAGGAGTTTGAGAGCCTTTAGGGGTGAAAAGACCTTTAATGTTGCTTGTCAAGTAGTAAGTGCCTACTTGATTGTCGCTATAATCATAGCTATAGCCGGTAGGATTTTGCTTAGAAGCTTGGTAATTATAAAGCTCGGGAGCGATATTAAAAATAGTGTTAGAAGCCGAGTTAGGGTTATTTAAAACTTCTATGGTTAGATCCCCATTTTTAATGCTCTCTTGAATGATTTGAGAAGAATTGAGAGGGTTTATAAACGACCAAGTTTGAATGTTGTTATTATCGCTATAGGTAGCGTTTTGGATTTTCATGCCATAAAAAAGGATTTTTTCATAGCCATTAGCCCCACTAATGCCAGTAATCCCTTTTTGAGCGTTTAGGATGTTGTAAGTTACAGATTTTGTGATGTTGTCAAAAATATTTATGTCAGATAAATTAATATCCCCATTATTCCCTAAAACAAACTGCCCGCTAACATTCATTAAAGCCTTAGTTAAAGAGGGCGCATACCCATTAAAATTTAACGCTCCATTAGCCGTAAGGTTATTAAAACTCAATGAACTTGCGCTGTCAAAATTAAAGCTTGCTGTATCAATAGTCGTGTTGCCTCCAAAATCAGCCTGGCTTGCGCCTTGAAAATTGATATTAGCGTTTAAAGAGCTTGTGTTATTCGCTGATAAAACGCTATCGTCTAAATTAATAGTGGTGTTGTTTGAAAAACTAGCGTTAGAAGCGTTGAGCTTGCTGCTAGCGTTAAGACTGAGTGTCCCGCCATTAAAAAAGAGATTATTAAAGGCCGCTTGACTCCCATTATAAATATTGAGACTCGCTTGATTGTTAAAAGCACTTGCACCATTCGCATTCAAAACGCTTTGATTGTCTAAACTCAAATTAGAATTATTATCAAGCGTTAAAGAATTTTTAAAAGTAACTTGACTTTTATTGCCAAGCGTGATATTGGCGTTGTTTTGCAAGGTTGTATCGCCATTAAAATTCAGCAAACTTTGAGAGCTAAGCGTAAAACTCGTGTTACCTAAAAGCTGTGTCGTAGCGTTAAAATTGCTTGTCCCCCTAGAATACAAGACATTGAAAACCGCTTGCGTGTTATTGAAAATAAGGCTATTAGCCTGTAAATTATAGATTGCCCCACCATTCAAACGAGAATTGTTAAAGCTTAAAGAATTAGAAGCGTTAGCACTGATAGCGCTTGATCCTCCAGGGTTTGTAAAGCCGCTGAACGAAGCGTTAGAAAACGAAATATTCTTAGCGCTAAAACTGAATTTCCCCCAAGTCATATCGCTAAAACTAGAATTGGTTACGCTGATATTATTCAGAGCGTCAAAAGCGGCATAGGAATGCTGACTAGCCCCCGTTTGAATCATTTTAGTAACGGTTTCAGCGTCATTATAATTCAAGCCATCCATAGTGATATTATCGCTTGCTTTAAAGGTGATGTTCGCTCCCCCACCATCTGAATTTGAAACGCCTTCACCGGTTTTAAAATTATTGGTCAAGTAAATGTTAGCCGCATTAAAAGTTCCCGTAATATAGCCAAGACCTCCATGCCCTATCCAAATCAACCCATTACTATTCACGCTCTCTGTATCATTCCCTATAATCAAAGTGCCATTTTGGGTATTAACGCTAAAACTTCTTCCAAACAAATTAGCTGTATAAGTGCTGAGCGTGTTGCCGCTTTGACCGCTCTGTCCTGAAAGGTTAGGATCAATATAATAAACCCCTTTGTTTGAGTAAGTTTGATTTTGAAGCCAATAAACCCCACTCCACACATTTGTTTTAGGTAAATTTTGAGTAGGGGGTGTGGGTGGAACTTGACTAGGGGGAGTGTTTTGTGCTGTGTGTTTTGTAGGAGTGGGTGTGGGGCTTGGTGTTGGATTTGGTATGGGGTTGGCATGCTTAGCGTTAGCTATCGCTTGTTCTAATCCCTCTTGTTTAGTATTAAAAGCGTTTTCATCATTTTGTAAGGTTTGTTCATCTTGTTGTTCTTGTTTTTGAGCTTGATTGAAAGCTTGCTCGTTAAAGCCTGTGGTGGAGTTGGCTAATTGCTTGATTTGAGCTAAATCTTTTTCTAAGGCTTGCTCATCTTGTTGGATTTGTTGGTTGGTGTTTTCTAAATTTTGAGCGTCTTTAGCGATAGTGGCATTTTTGCTTTGAGTGTAGCCTGTATCATTGCTTGCGATCGTGTTGTCGCTAGTAACATTATTTAAAGCACTTTGGGAATTAGCTACATCCTCTTGATAGGTTTTTTGGGCTTGTTGTTGTAAATTGTCTCCTAAAAATTGGGTAATGATGGATTGTTTGTTAAAGGTTTCTTGCAAGGTTTCATCTTGCCCGTTAATATCAAAGGTTACATCATAAGTGTTATTGCCCACTTCAACATGGCTAATGGCTTTATCGCCCTTATAGTTGATTAGATCCCACAAATAGCTTTGATAAACCCCATACTGGATCGCTCCGTTTGTAGTGAGAATGTCATAGGTTTGATTATTATTAAGGGTTTGATTGAGGTTAAAGATCGCACCAGAATTAAAAGACACACTGCCTTTAAGGCTAGCAAAAGGCGAACTTGAATTTAAAGTGTTGATGCCTGAGAAACTCACCTTGCTGGTGTTAAAGTTATAAGCGCCTTGATTGAAAGTGTCGTTATTAAAGCTCGTGCTGTTACTAAAGCTATAAGTGCCTTGATTGAAATCGCTGTTTTCAAAAGTGGATTGGGCGCTATTAAAATCATAAGTCCCTTGATTGAAGTTGGTTTTATCAAAGCTTGAACTGGCGCTGTTACTAAAGTTATAAGTGCCTTGATTGAAGCTCGTTTGATTGAAGGAGATAGCACTATTATTATTGTTACTACCGCTGAAATTAAAACCCCCATTCGTGTCATCTGTAAAGCTAGAGCCACTGACATTAATTTGAGAGCCTTTAAAATTCATATAGGATTTTTGTGTCCCTGCATCGCTGTTATTAAAACTCGCTTGATTGATAGTGATATTGTTAGTCGCATTAAAATTGAGCGTGGCCCCACCACCATCAGCGTATGAGTTTCCGGTTTTTAAATGGCTTGTCAAGTAAATGTTAGCCGCATCATAAGTGCCTGTGATATACCCTACATCACCCCCATTAATACCTGTGCCTCCAAAGCGGATATTCCCCCCTATATCAAGCGTGCCGTTATTGAATTTTTGCGTGAAACTAGCCCCACCAGCACTATAAGTGGTAAGAGTGTTTAAATAATAAGTCCCAGAGCCTTGAGTGCTACTAAAAAGACAATAGGAGTTGTGCGTGGGTGAATTAGGACCGCTTTCAATATTGTCTTGATAACCCCAAGACGACCATGACCAATAAGTGCATTCGTTAGCCCTTAGGTGGGATAATCCCCCTAGCACTCCTATCAATAAAACCGAAGCTTTTAAAAAAGATTTGTTGCGATTAGAGAGCTTTTTAATAGGTTTTAAAGCTTTTTTATGGCGTTTTAAGGGCTTTTCACGCTTTAAGATTTGATTCAATTTGAAAATTTTCTTTGAGATCTTATTCAATTTGAAAGATCCCTTTGAAATAAACCTGGAAATCAATTTGGCCTTTTTAAACGCCATTTAAAACCTCAATCGTTTTTTATAAATCCCACATTATACAATTTGATGTTAAACAAACTCAAAAAGATTCGCAAAATGACTTAATAATGATACATGAATTGCGCCATATCCACCAAACGATTAGAATACCCCCATTCATTATCATACCACCCCATGATTTTGACCATATTCTCTAGCGTGAAAGTCAAATCAGGCGCGATGATAACGCTACTAGGATTAGAAATGAAATCAGAACTCACCCTTTCTTTTAAATCTATTTCTAACACGCCTTTTAAAACCCCTTTAGAAGCTTCAATCAACAAATCATTGATGGAAGCTTTAAAGGCCTTTTTTTCTAAAAACAAACTCAAATCTATCATGGACACATCAAGGCTAGGCACTCTCACGCTATGCCCATGCATTTTATTTTTGAGATTGGGTAACACTTTATGCAAGGCCAGAGCGGCTTTAGTGGTGGTAGGGATAATGTTACTTGCGGCCGCTCTGGAGCGCCGTTTATCCAAAGGGTGGGCCAAATCAATGAGTTTTTGATCACTTGTATAGCTATGGATAGTCGTTAGCATGCCCTCTTTAATCTTAAAAGCTTTATCTAAAATAGCGCAAATGGGTGCGATAGCGTTAGTCGTGCAAGAAGCGTTGGAAACAATGGCTTGGTTTTGATAGAGAAAATGATTGACCCCATACACTAAAGTCGGGTATTGTTTTTCATCGTATTCGCCCATAAAGGGAGCGGATAACAACACCTTTTTAGCCCCAAGCAAAAGATAATTTTCTAGCGTTTTAGGCTCTAAAAACTTCCCTGAACACTCTATGATAACATCCACGCCTTTCAAGTCTTTGATGCTATTAAAAACAGGGATTTCTAACGAGCCGATAATAAGCTTGTAATGAGAGTAACGCGCCTCTTTAAAAAGTAGCCCATGCGCGCTGTCATGCTCTAAAAGATAAGCGAGAATTTCCCAATTAGCAGGATCATTGATGCCTATCACTTCTAGTTGAGGGTTTGTATCATTGCACTCTAAAATCGCTCTTAAAACGCATCTCCCAATGCGGCCAAATCCATTGATAAAAATTTTCATGGTAACTATTATCCTATTTTCAGACTTCAATTTCAATTTTAGGGGGTTTTGTTTGGTATTTTACTACATTTTGCGCTATTATATTGGACCTAGCTATAGGGTTAATTAAGATTATTTATTGAGTTGAAATTCAAGGAGTAAAACATGGCATTGTATGACAGAGCTAATTCTCGTAATGCGTATGCAGAAGATTCTGTGTTGCATGAAAGCGAGCTGGTGGGTTTTGTTAAAACGACTTACAAGTTCTTCGCGGGCAGTTTGTTATTAGCGACTATTGGGGCGTTACTGGGTTTAATGAATTTTCAAGCCGTAGTGCAGTATAAATGGGTGTTCTTTATCGCTGAAATTGCGGCGCTTTTTGGTTTGATGTTTTCTAAATCCAAACCCGGATTGAATCTGTTCATGCTGTTTGCTTTCACTTCATTATCAGGGGTTACTCTAGTGCCTTTGTTGGGTATGGTGATTGCAAAAGCTGGTTTAGGAGCGGTTTGGCAAGCTTTAGGCATGACAACTATTGTTTTTGGTTTGATGAGCGTGTATGCCCTTAAAACTAAAAACGATCTAGCGAATATGGGTAAAATGCTCTTTATCGCTTTGATTGTGGTGTTGGTGTGTTCGCTCATTAACTTGTTTTTGGGTAGTCCCATGTTCCAGGTTGTCATTGCGGGAGCGAGTGCGATTTTATTCAGCCTTTATATCGCTTATGACACCCAAAACATCGTTAAAGGCATGTATGATAGCCCCATTGATGCGGCGGTGAGCTTGTATTTAGACTTTTTGAATGTCTTTATTTCTATCTTGCAAATCATTGGTATTTTTTCAGACAGAGACAAATAGTTTGAAAAAATAGGGGGGGACACCACGTAAAAACCTAATAAAAAATATTTTAAAACTAATAACACTTCATTTTATATTCTTTCTTTAAGGATTAGTTATGCCTAAACGCACCGATATTTCCAACATTCTACTGATAGGCTCAGGCCCTATTGTGATCGGACAGGCTTGTGAGTTTGACTACTCAGGGACTCAAAGTTGTAAAACCTTAAAATCTTTAGGTTACAGAGTGATCTTAATCAATTCTAACCCGGCCACCGTGATGACTGACCCTGAATTTTCTCATCAAACCTATATCCAACCCATCACCCCAGAAAATATCGCCGCTATCATTGAAAAAGAAAAGATTGACGCTATTTTACCCACAATGGGCGGGCAAACCGCTTTGAATGCAGTCATGCAAATGCACCAAAAGGGCATGTTAGAAGGCGTGGAGCTTTTAGGGGCTAAGATTGAAGCGATTAAAAAAGGCGAAGACAGGCAAGCTTTCAAAGAAGCGATGTTAAAAATTGGGATGGATTTGCCTAAAGGGCGTTACGCTTATAACGAGTTAGAAGCCCTAGAAGCCATTAATGAAATTGGCTTTCCAGCCATTATTAGAGCGAGTTTCACGCTGGCTGGGGGAGGGAGTGGGGTCGCTTACAATATTGAAGAGTTTCAAGAATTAGCTAAAAACGCTCTGGACGCTTCACCCATTAATGAAATTTTGATTGAAGAGTCCTTATTGGGGTGGAAAGAATATGAAATGGAAGTCATACGAGACAGCAAGGATAATTGCATCATTGTGTGCTGTATTGAAAACATTGACCCCATGGGCGTTCATACCGGCGATAGCATCACGATCGCTCCAAGCCTCACCTTAACCGATAAAGAATACCAACGCATGCGCGATGCGAGCTTTGCGATTTTGAGAGAAATTGGCGTGGATACGGGTGGGAGTAATGTGCAATTTGCGATCCACCCAGAGACTTTAAGAATGGTTGTGATTGAAATGAACCCACGAGTGAGCCGCAGCTCCGCATTAGCTTCAAAAGCGACCGGGTTTCCCATTGCAAAAGTGGCTACCATGCTTGCGGTGGGTTTTAGCTTAGATGAAATTAAAAACGATATTACCAACACCCCGGCGAGCTTTGAGCCTAGTTTGGATTATATCGTGGTGAAAATCCCTCGCTTTGCGTTTGAAAAATTTGCTGGTGTTTCTAGCACTTTAGGGACTTCTATGAAAAGCATTGGCGAAGTGATGGCGATAGGGGGGAATTTCTTAGAAGCCCTACAAAAAGCGTTATGCTCTTTGGAAAACAATTGGCTAGGGTTTGAATCGTTAAGCAAAGATTTAGAAGCGATAAAAAAGGAAATCCGCCGGCCCAATCCCAAACGCTTGCTTTATATCGCTGATGCGTTCAGGCTCGGCGTCTCTGTGGATGAAGTGTTTGAATTGTGCCAGATTGACAGGTGGTTTTTATCTCAAATTCAAAAGCTAGTCAAAGCAGAAGAGGGCATCAATTCTAGCGTTTTAACGGACGCCAAAAAATTAAGAGGGCTTAAAAATTTAGGCTTTAGCGATGCTAGGATTGCCGCTAAAATCAAAGAAAATGAAAATTTAGAGGTGAGTCCTTTTGAAGTGGAATTAGCTAGATCTAATTTACAAATCGTGCCCCATTTTGAAGAAGTGGACACTTGTGCGGCGGAGTTTTTATCGCTCACGCCTTATTTGTATTCCACCTATGCCCCTAACCCTTTGCCCCCTATGGAAAACAAACAAGAAAAACAAGAAAAGAAAATCCTAATCATAGGCTCTGGGCCTAACCGCATCGGTCAAGGCATTGAATTTGATTATTGTTGCGTGCATGCGAGCTTTGCTTTGAAAGATTTAAACATCAAAAGCGTCATGCTCAATTGCAATCCAGAGACCGTAAGCACGGATTATGATACCAGCGACACGCTCTATTTTGAACCCATTCATTTTGAGTGCGTGAAGAGCATCATTCAAAGGGAGCGAGTGGATGGCATTATCGTGCATTTTGGGGGACAAACCCCTTTAAAACTCGCTAAAGATCTAGCCAAAATGCAAGCCCCCATTATTGGCACGCCTTTTAAAGTGATTGATATTGCTGAAGACAGAGAAAAATTTTCCCTCTTTTTAAAAGAGCTTGACATTAAGCAGCCTGAAAACGGCATGGCTAAGAGTATTGATGAAGCTTATAGTATCGCTAATGTGATTGGTTTCCCTATCATTGTGCGCCCTAGTTATGTGCTAGGCGGCCAACACATGCAAATTTTAGAAAATATTGAAGAACTGCACCATTATTTAGAAAGCGTTACGCATGCTTTAGAGATTAGCCCTAAAAATCCGCTCCTTATTGATAAGTTTTTAGAAAAAGCGGTGGAACTAGATGTGGATGCTATTTGCGATAAAAAAGAGGTCTATATTGCCGGCATTTTACAGCATATTGAAGAAGCTGGAATCCATTCAGGCGATTCGGCGTGCTTTATCCCTTCCACTTTAAGCCCTAAAATTTTAGATGAAATTGAGCGAGTGAGCGCGAAAATCGCTCTGCATTTAGGCGTAGTAGGGCTATTGAATATCCAATTTGCTGTGCATCACAATTCGCTCTATTTGATTGAAGTCAATCCCAGAGCCAGCCGAACCGTGCCTTTTTTGAGCAAGGCTTTAGGCGTTCCTTTAGCCAAAGTTGCGACTAGGGTTATGGTGTCAGAAGATTTGAAAGAAGCCTTAAAGTTCTATGATAAAAAAAATATCGTAGGGTATTCTAAAGGCGTTTATAAGCCTAAAATGCCCCATTTTGTGGCTTTAAAAGAAGCGGTTTTCCCTTTTAATAAACTTTATGGATCGGATTTGATTTTAGGGCCTGAGATGAAAAGCACCGGCGAAGTGATGGGGATTGCTAGATCTTTAGGGCTGGCTTTTTTCAAGGCTCAAACGGCTTGCTTTAACCCCATTAAAAACAAGGGGCTTATTTTTGTTTCCATTAAAGATAAGGATAAAGAAGAAGCGTGCGTTTTAATGAAGCGCTTGGTTCAGTTAGGCTTTGAATTGTGCGCTACAGAAGGCACGCATAAAGCTTTGGAAAAAGCCGGGGTGGAGTCTTTGAAAGTGCTTAAAATCTCCGAAGGCCGCCCCAATGTCATGGATTTAATGATGAATGGGGAAATCAGCATGGCTATCAACACCAGCGATCACAAATCTCAAGATGACGCCAAACTCATTCGCGCTTCTGTGCTTAAAAACCATGTGAGTTATTTCACGACTTTAAGCGCGATAGAAGTTTTGATTTTAGCGTTAGAAGAAAGCTCTAAAGAAGACGAGTTGTTAGCCTTACAAGATTATTTAGTTTGATGGCGTTAGTGTATCTGGTTCAAAGCGATACCACGATAGGACTGCTTTCTAAAGACAGCGAAAAGCTCAACGCCTTAAAAAATCGCCCTAAAAACCAAAGCGTTTTAATAGAAAGCGCTGATTTTACCACCTTAAAAAGTCTGGTGCGCGTGCCCAACGCTTTTAAAAACCTCATTAGAAGAAGCGCTAAAACCACTTTTATTTATCCTAACTCTAAGGCCGTTCGTGTGGTTAGGGGCAGGCATGGGGATTTTTTAAAGCGTTTTAAAACGCTCTATAGCACCTCAGCCAACCTCACCCAATGCGCTTATGATAAAGAGATCGCTTCCAATCTCGCTGATGTGGTTGTGAGCGATGAAAGAGGTTTGTTTGAAAGCTCTAGCTCTAAAATATTCAGGCTCTATAAAGATAAAAAAGTGAGAGTGAGGTAGGAAAGACCTTTCGCATTCTGTGCGTTTTGAAATGCGTTTTTGTGGGATTTTTCTAAAAGTTTATCATTTGTTTATCAAAAATGGCTAGCTCTTTTAAGGTGGTTGTAATATTTTTTTGACTACAATAACACCTTTATTTTTTAAGAAAAATTATTATTATAAGTAGGATTTTAAGAATGAATGACAAGCGTTTTAAGAAATATTGGAGTTTTTCTGTTGTTTTGACTTTATTGGGAATGTTTGAATTGGAGGCTAAAGAAGAAGAAAAA
>NZ_QBAW01000016.1 GCF_009689985.1 Helicobacter pylori
CTAGGAATACAACAAAAATCCCAAATTGAGAGAATTTTATAGCTCTTTATAGGATTTTATAGGTTTGTAGTAACGGTTTGGTGTCTTGTATTAAAGCTTTGATTGGTACATCGTTTTTAAGATTGATTCATTTTTCACTCATTGACTTATTCAATTTTTTTAAGTATTGTTCTTTTTAGCACCACCATGGGAACTCGACTCATGGCTGAACCTTTGCGTTAGCATCGAGTCCGGTGCTTGAAAATTCTTTATAAGCGTTGTTATTCTTATAATCTCCGTTACTCTTGAACATTGTTTTTGAAACTAATTCACTCTTTCTATTGTTTAATGTTTTTGCGCTAATATTGTCAAAGCATGGGTTAGAGAATAATTTTCTAACCCACACTAAAAACACTTTAAGTGTGCCAATAGACCCTGACACATAAGACGCAAGGGCTTGTGTATGGTCAAGGTGAGGCTTTTTAATGCTTTTCATTCCTTACTCCTTGTGTTTAATTTTTTATGTTAAAGTTTCAAAATACATTAGCTTTATCAAGCATGTCTAGCACTCAGCTCATAACTGATATTCAATCGCTATTCTGAGATTTTGCTAATGTTTTTCTATGGGCTACACTATCCTTATAATTTCGTTTTATGCTTCGTTTTTAGTATTAATTCATACTTTTTTGCGTTGGCTTGTTCTAGCGGGCTTAAATTAGTAGGTTTTGGTGTGGTTTCGTTTAAATTTTCGGTATTTTTTAATAAATCCTCTTGACTATTTAGCGGTTTTGGTGTAATATTTTCTGTAGCACCACCATGGGAACTCAACCCATGGTACACCTTCGCATCAGCGTCGAGTGAGGTGCTTGAAAATTCTTTATAAACTTCATTATTTTTATAATTCCCATTGTTCTTATACATTGTTTTTAAAGCTAATTCATTTTTCTTATTGATCGCTTGCTCCACGACTACCGCATAGCCATTAACTTGTTTAAACGCCGTTATAGCTTCTTCTCCGTGTTTGTCTAAAGTCCTAAGGATTGCATCAGCGTTATTAACGATATATCTATAATTCGCTATGTCTTCGTAAGTAATAGGGATTTCTCCATTTCTAACATTAACAGAATTAACGCCATGCCTTTTGAGTATGTGAGCGATAGCATCATGATCTAAACTCGCTCTTATGTTTTCAGGGTGTCTAAAGTTAGCGTCAGCTAAAAGTTCCACTTCTTTGTTAGAGGCTTTTTCTATAATCATTTTCTTGTTGTTTTTGTGTAGAAATTCAACAATTTCAGGGTTTAGGTTATTCGTTCCAAAAGTGATCGCATCTCTCCCGCTTGTAGGGATTTCTGCGTTATTCAATAACTCTTTGATTTGCTCGTTAGTGAGTTTTTCATTAGAAAAATCAAACGCTTTTTCTTTGATTTCTTCGCTAGCTTGTTTAACGCCGTTGTTAAGCTCTTCAATGATTTTAAGCGTGTTGTTGCTAAAGTGTGATTTTTGCGCGCTTAATTCTAAATTCTTACTAGGTTTTTAGCGAGCGGATACTAAAAAGCTTTTTTTAAGAGCGCAGTTGTTGTAAGGCTTCTTTAATCGCTACTTCTATGCTGAGATTGGGTTTTAGGGTTTTTAAGACTTGGTTGATTTCGGTGCTTTTAAAGCCCAAACTCTCTAGGGCTAAAAAGACTTCATTGCGTGCGGGTCTGTTTTCATCTTGAATGAAAAAGCCAATCAAATCCACCATGATCTTATCAGCGAGCTTTTTGCCTATACCTGGGACTTGCTGGAGTCTTTTGACTTCTTTGGTGGCGATAATGTTTTCAAATTCATTCGGCGAAAAGCTTGAAAGAATGGCTAAAGCGATACGCCCCCCTACCCCATTGATTTTTAAAAGCCTTTCAAAAAGGATTTTTTCGCTCTCTTCTAAAAACCCGTATAAAAGATGCGCATCTTCTTTAATCACTTGTAAGATTTTCAAACGCGCTTTTTGGCCCGCTTGAAGCAAGGCAGCCGTTCGCATAGAAACTTGCACCCCATAAACAACCCCTTGCACTTCTATATGCGCTTCTAAAGCGGAGATTTTTTCCACAACCCCTATCAAACCCACTATCATTTTATCCCTTTTTTTATCTCTTGCTTTAGCCTTTTATAGCGCTTTTAGGGATTTTTTTGATTTTATGGTCTTCATAGATCACATCCACGCTTTCATTATGGCTTAACATGGCGGTTGAATTGCTCACTTTAGGGTAATTGCGATGGTAAATCACGATATTTTCTTGCTTGAAAGGGTTTTTAGTCGTAATGCTTGCATGCTGGAAGCTGTTTTCTATGCTGATGAGTTTAGCGTAACATTCGTTATTGATTTTTTGCAATTCTAACATTTGAGCTTTTAAGATTTTCAAACGCTTTAAAGCAAACATAAACTCGCTATAAGCGTCTTTCACGCTTTCTTGCTGTATTAAAGAGCGTTTGATTTCTTCAGTGGCGTTTTTAAGCTTTTCCATGATGGCTTGATGGTTTTTGACTAAATGGTTTAAGGACTGGTGCTGAGCGATGATTTTTTTGGATTTTAACCCTAACGCATTGAGTTTTTGTTTGGCGATCTTTAATTCTTCTTGGTTTTCTCGCCCCCCAAAAGCGTAAAAAATAAAGCGGTTGCCATTACCATCCACCTCATCAATCCAACATTGCTTGGAAAAATACAGCTTGTTATCGCTTTTGAGCTTTTCTAAAGCGATTTCTTTCGCATAAACCACGCTCCCCGCGCTCGCTTCCACTTTAACGCTATTGGCATACACCTTAGCGCGCTCTAAATACTTGCACTCAAACTCTTTAGCGTAGCACACGCCCTTATGGTTAGTGATACGCGCTTTATTGGCATAGACATAGCTTTCAGGGTGGATTTGCCCCTCTATAGTGATTTCTTTAGCCACTAAGATCACATTCTTGCCCACATTGCCCTTAATGTTAATCGCGCTCGCTTCTAAAATGAGGTTAGAATCAATCGCATCGCTCAATTCATCTTTAGCTTGAATCTCTAAAACCAACCCGCTCTCCACTCCCCCTAAAAGATTGGGCGTTTCAATGGATTTGATCCCGTTTTTAAAAATAAAATTTTGCTTAGAAACCAAACGCCCTTTTTCCATTTTAACCCTTTGTAAGGCTTTGGAGTAATACACTAAAGCGTTATTTTCTTCTCTTTCTTCAAAAGCGTTTTTGTCATGCCCTATAGGGGTGGGCGAATTGGCAACTTTAGATAATTCAATATAAAGACCCTTAAGGTTACGGCCATCTCTGCCTTGTTTGGGGTAATTCACGCAAGCGACTTTTTGATTTTCTTTAGCGATATAATCATTTTCTTTAACAAACGATTCTTCTTGATCGCTTAAGGGAATAATGTGCGTTGGAAGGTATTCTTCTTCTAATAAAAAATGGGATTGTTCTTCTATATTAGGGATAAAGGTTGAAGAAGCGTATAAAATAAAGCGCTTGTTTTGGGCTTCTTTTTTATATTTTCTTAACTCTGTTTTTAAATTTTCATACATTTGTGAAAGGTGGCGAAACACCACGCCTTGAAAGGCTAAACGCTCTTTAATATATCCAAACATTTCTTGGTAATGCTCTTCAGTGTCTAGGACAATAAAACACTCGTCTAAAACGATTTCTATTTTACTCCAATGTTCATCCACTCCCACCTCAAAAAAGCGCTTATAAGCGTTTGATTTGATTTTAATGTCGTGGGTTTGATAAAGGGTTAGCTCTTTTTTTTCATAGTATTCATCTTCTTCTAATTGTTGCAATTCCCCACCAAAAGCCTCACTAAAATCGTCTTTAGCGCTGTTTTTGATAAAAATAGAAGTTTTTAAAATCTCAAACCATAGATCTTCTGTTTGTAATTTATTTTCAGCGGCCGCTTTTTTTAATTCTTTTTGAATGTCTTTGCACCGCTCAACTTTTATAGGGGCAAAACGCTCCAAGCTCATTTTTTAATCCTTAAATGGTATAATATAAGAATTTGAAAAAAGAAATATGCTAACAAAAAAACACTGAAAATTAGGTAATAAATACGACTAGTATGCTAAAAAAAATATTTTTAACCAATAGCTTAGGGATTTTATGCTCTAGGATTTTTGGCTTTTTACGGGATTTGATGATGGCTAATATTCTAGGGGCTGGGGTGTATAGCGATATTTTCTTTGTGGCTTTCAAATTGCCTAATTTGTTCAGGCGTATTTTTGCGGAGGGCTCTTTTTCACAAAGCTTTTTACCGAGCTTCATACGAAGTTCCATTAAAGGGAGCTTTGCGAGTTTGGTGGGGCTTATTTTTTGTAGCGTCTTATTAATATGGTGCTTGTTGGTGGCATTAAATCCCTTATGGCTCACTAAACTCCTCGCTTATGGCTTTGATGAAGAAACGCTCAAACTATGCGCCCCTATTGTAGCGATCAATTTTTGGTATCTTTTATTGGTGTTTATCACCACTTTTTTAGGCGCACTTTTGCAATACAAACACAGCTTTTTTGCCAGCGCTTATAGCACAAGCTTACTCAATTTATGCATGATTTTAGCCCTTTTGATTTCTAAAGAAAAAACGCATTTAGAAGCGTTGTATTATTTGAGTTATGGCGTGCTTTTAGGGGGCGTGGCTCAAATTTTATTACACTTTTACCCTTTAGTGAAATTAGGCTTATGGGATTTATTATTTAAAGGGTTGTTGGGCTTTAAGACTAAAAACGCGCTCAAAAAAGAATACCGCTTCAATCAAGTTAAAAAGGATCTAAAAGCGTTTTTCAAGCAATTTTTCCCCAGCGTTTTAGGCAATTCTAGTGCTCAAATCGCTTCTTTTTTAGACACCACAATCGCCTCTTTTCTAGCGAGCGGGAGCGTGTCTTATTTGTATTACGCTAACAGAGTTTTCCAGCTCCCTTTAGCGTTATTCGCTATCGCTATCTCCACAGCCCTTTTCCCCAGCATTGCGATCACGCTTAAAAACAACCAGCAGGATCTAATCTTACAACGCTTGCAAAAGGCGTGGTTTTTTTTGGTGGGGGTTTTGCTCTTTTGCAGCATTGGGGGGATCATGTTAAGCAAAGAAATCACCGAGCTTTTATTTGAAAGGGGGCAATTTAGCTCTAAAGACACCTTAATCACTTCGCAAGTCTTTTCGCTCTATCTTTTAGGCTTGCTCCCTTTTGGGCTAACTAAACTCTTTTCTTTGTGGCTTTATGCGAAATTAGAGCAAAAAAAAGCGGCTAAAATCTCTTTAATTTCGCTTTTTTTAGGTTTAGCGGCTTCTTTGAGTTTAATGCCTTTGTTAGGGGTTTTGGGTTTAGCGTTAGCGAATAGTTTGAGCGGGTTGTTTTTATTTGTTTTAACGATAAAAGCGTTTGGCTTTCAAGCATTCTTGGGTATAATCAAGAATTTAAAATCATGGCTTGTAATCCTTTTCCTCGCTTGCATGGAAATCTTATTACTCTTAGCGTTCAAATCGTGGGTTACACATTTATATTTATTTTATTATTTTCAAGGTTTTTAAATGTTTATTTATGATACCAAATCAAAACAAAAAGTCCCTTTTGAGCCTTTAGTTAAAAATAAGGCGAATATTTATGTGTGCGGGCCTACGGTGTATGATGACGCTCATTTAGGGCATGCTAGGAGCGCGATTGCTTTTGATTTGTTGAGGCGCACGCTTGAATTAAGCGGCTATGAAGTGATGCTAGTAAGGAATTTCACCGATATTGACGATAAAATCATCAACAAAGCCTTCAAAGAAAACAAAAGCATTCAAGAATTAAGCAGCATTTATATTGAATCTTACACGAGGGATCTGAACGCTTTGAATGTGAAAAAACCCAGCCTAGAGCCTAAAGCGAGCGAGTATTTAGACGCTATGGTGCGCATGATTGAAACGCTTTTAGAAAAAAATATCGCTTATAGAGTCTCTAATGGGGATATTTATTTAGACACGAGCAAGGATAAAGATTACGGCTCTTTGAGCGTGCATAATAGCAGCGTTGAATTTGGCCGTATTGGTTTGGTGCAAGAAAAACGACTTGAGCAGGATTTTGTGCTATGGAAAAGCTATAAGGGGGATAATGATGTGGGCTTTGATAGCCCTTTAGGCAAAGGGCGTCCTGGCTGGCATATAGAATGCTCTAGCATGGTTTTTGAAACTTTAGCGCTCGCTGACACCCCTTATCAAATTGACATCCATGCAGGCGGAGCAGATTTGTTATTCCCCCACCATGAAAATGAAGCGTGCCAAACCCGTTGCGCCTTTGGCGTGGAGCTTGCTAAATACTGGATGCATAATGGCTTTGTGAATATCAATAACGAAAAAATGTCTAAAAGTTTAGGGAATAGCTTTTTTATTAAAGACGCCCTCAAAAACTATGATGGCGAAATTTTGCGCAATTACTTACTAGGGGTGCATTATCGTTCTGTTTTGAATTTCAATGAAGAAGACTTGTTAATGAGTAAAAAACGCTTGGATAAAATCTATCGCCTAAAACAGCGCGTTTTAGGGACTCTTGGAGGAATAAATCCAAACTTTAAAAAAGAAATTTTAGAATGCATGCAAGATGATTTAAACATTTCTAAAGCGTTGAGCGTTTTAGAAAGCATGCTTTCTTCTACTAATGAAAAACTTGATCAAAACCCTAAAAACAAGGCTTTGAAGGGCGAAATTTTAGCGAATTTGAAATTCATAGAAGAACTGCTTGGTATCGGGTTTAAAGACCCTAGCGCCTATTTCCAATTAGGCGTGAGTGGGAGCGAAAAACAAGAAATTGAAAACAAGATAGAAGAAAGGAAACGCGCCAAAGAACAAAAAGATTTTTTAAAAGCCGATCGCATCAGAGAAGAGCTTTTGAAACAAAAAATCGCTTTGATGGACACCCCACAAGGCACGATCTGGGAGAAGTTTTTTTAAACGCCTCCAATTTTACCTTTTTACACATTCTAGCCACAAATTTCAATATTTTTGCTTTTTAAATCTTGTAAATTTTATATTCATTTACCTAATACTTGATAAAATTGGACATTGGTTGTAAATACTATATATTTATAACCTTAATCATAAATACAACAGAAATTTTCCAGTTTGAAGTCGCACCCTTTGTGCAAAAATCGTTTTATTAAGAAGAAAGGAAGAAAATGGAATTACAACAAACACACCGCAAAATCAATCGCCCTTTGGTTTCTCTCGCTTTAGTGGGGCTATTGGTCAGCATCACACCGCAAAAAAGTCATGCCGCCTTCTTTACAACCGTGATCATTCCAGCCATTGTTGGGGGTATCGCTACAGGTGCTGCTGTAGGAACGGTCTCAGGGCTTCTTGGTTGGGGGCTCAAACAAGCCGAAGAAGCGAATAAAACCCCGGATAAACCCGATAAAGTTTGGCGCATTCAAGCAGGAAGAGGCTTTAATGAATTCCCTAACAAGGAATACGACTTATACAAATCCCTTTTATCCAGTAAGATTGATGGAGGTTGGGATTGGGGGAATGCCGCTAGGCATTATTGGGTCAAAGGCGGGCAATGGAACAAGCTTGAAGTGGATATGAAAGACGCTGTAGGGACTTATAAGCTTTCAGGGCTAAGAAACTATACTGGTGGGGATTTAGATGTGAATATGCAAAAAGCCACTTTGCGTTTGGGCCAATTCAATGGCAATTCTTTCACGAGCTTTAAGGATAGCGCTGATCGCACCACGAGAGTGGATTTCAACGCTAAAAATATCTCAATTGATAATTTTTTAGAAATCAATAATCGTGTGGGTTCTGGAGCCGGGAGGAAAGCCAGTTCTACGGTTTTAACTTTGCAAGCTTCAGAAGGGATCACTAGCGGTAAAAATGCGGAAATTTCTCTTTATGATGGCGCTACGCTTAATTTGGCTTCAAACAGCGTTAAATTAATGGGTAATGTGTGGATGGGTCGTTTGCAATATGTGGGAGCGTATTTGGCCCCTTCATACAGCACGATAAACACTTCAAAAGTGGCAGGGGAAGTGAATTTTAACCATCTCACTGTGGGCGATCACAACGCCGCTCAAGCAGGGATTATCGCCAGTAAAAAGACTAATATTGGCACACTGGATTTGTGGCAAAGCGCGGGGTTAAACATTATCGCCCCTCCAGAAGGTGGTTATAAGGATAAACCTAATAATACCAATTCTCAAAGTGGTGCTAAAAGCGACAAAAATGAAAGCGCTAAAAACGACAAACAAGATAGCAGTCAAAATAATAGTAACACTCAGGTCATTAACCCACCCAATAGCGGGCAAAAAACAGAAATTCAACCCACGCAAGTCATTGATGGGCCTTTTGCTGGAGCCAAAGACACGGTGGTCAATATCAACCGCATCAACACTAACGCTGATGGCACGATTAGAGTGGGAGGGTATACAGCTTCTCTTACCACCAATGCGGCTCATTTGAATATCGGCAAAGGCGGTGTCAATCTGTCCAATCAAGCGAGCGGGCGTACCCTTTTAGTGGAAAATCTAACCGGGAATATCACCGTTGATGGGGCTTTAATGGTGAATAATCAAGTGGGTGGCTCTGCTGTGGCAGGATCAAGCGCGAATTTTGAGTTTAAGGCTGGTGTGGATACCAAAAACGGCACAGCCACTTTTAATAACGATATCCATCTAGGAAAAGCGGTGAATTTAAGAGTGGATGCTCATACAGCTTATTTTAATGGCAATATTTATCTGGGAAAATCCACGAATTTAAGAGTGAATGGCCATAGCGCTCATTTTAAAAATATTGATGCCACAAAGAGCGATAATGGGCTAAACACTAGCGCTTTGGATTTTAGCGGCGTTACAGACAAAGTCAATATCAACAAGCTCACTACATCTGCCACTAATGTGAACATTAAAAACTTTGACATTAAGGAATTAGTGGTTACAACCCGAGTTCAAAGTTTTGGGCAATACACTATTTTTGGCGAAAATATAGGCGATAAGTCTCGCATTGGTGTCGTTAGTTTGCAAATGGGATATAGCCCGGCTTATTCTGGGGGCGTTACTTTTAAAAGCGGTAAAAAACTGATTATAGATGAAATTTACCATGCCCCTTGGAATTATTTTGACGCTAGGAATGTTACCGATGTTGAAATCAACAAGAGGATTCTTTTTGGAGCCCCAGGATACATTGCCGGCAAAACGGGGCTTATGTTTAACAACCTAACCCTAAACAGCAACGCAAGCATGGATTATGGTAAGGATTTGGATTTAACCATTCAAGGGCATTTCACCAACAATCAAGGCACGATGAATCTTTTTGTCCAAGATGGGCGTGTGGCGACCTTGAATGCAGGCCATCAAGCAAGCATGATATTTAATAATTTAGTGGATAGCGCGACCGGATTTTACAAACCACTCATTAAGATCAATAACGCTCAAAACCTCACTAAAAATAAAGAGCATGTCTTATTGAGGGCGCGAAACATTGATTATAATTTAGTAGGAGTGCAAGGCGCTAGTTATGACAATATTTCTTCAAGCAATACCAATCTGCAAGATCAATTCAAAGAGCGCCTAGCCCTTTATAACAACAACAACCGCATGGATATTTGTGTGGTGCGAAAAGACAATCTCAATGACATTAAAGCATGCGGGATGGCTATCGGCAATCAAAGCATGGTGAATAACCCTGAAAATTACAAGTATCTTGAAGGTAAGGCATGGAAAAATACAGGGATTAATAAAACGGCTAACAACACCACAATCGCTGTTAATTTAGGCAACAATTCTGCACCTACTGAGAATGGTGGCAATACCACAAATTTACCTACAAACACCACTAACAAGGCGCGTTTTGCTAGCTATGCTCTCATAAAGAACGCTCCTTTCGCTCATTATAGCGCCACTCCTAATTTAGTCGCTATCAATAAGCATGATTTTGGCACCATTGAAAGCGTGTTTGAATTGGCTAACCGCTCTGAGGATATTGACACGCTTTATGCTCACTCAGGCGCTCAAGGTAGGGATCTCTTACAAACCTTATTGATTGATAGCCACAATGCGGGTTATGCCAGAACAATGATTGATGCTACAAGCGCTAATGAAATCACCAAGCAGTTGAATACGGCCACTGACGCTTTAAACAACATAGCCAGTTTGGAGCATAAGACAAGCGGCTTACAAACTTTGAGCTTGAGCAATGCGATGATTTTAAATTCTCGTTTAGTCAATCTCTCCAGAAGGCACACCAACAATATTGACTCATTCGCCAAACGCTTGCAAGCTTTAAAAGACCAAAGATTCGCTTCTTTAGAAAGCGCGGCAGAAGTGGTATATAAGTTTGCTCCTAAATATGAAAAACCCACCAATGTTTGGGCTAACGCTATTGGAGGAGCGAGTCTAAATAGCGGTGGCAACACTTCATTATATGGCACAAGCGCAGGCGTAGATGCTTACCTTAATGAGAAAGTGGAAGCCATTGTAGGCGGATTTGGAAGCTATGGTTATAGCTCTTTTAATAATCAAGCGAACTCTCTTAACTCTGGGGCTAATAACGCTAATTTTGGCGTGTATAGCCGTATCTTTGCTAACCGGCATGAATTTGATTTTGAAGCTCAAGGAGTTGTAGGGAGTGATCAATCAAGCTTGAATTTCAAAAGCGCTTTATTGCGAGATTTGAATCAAAGCTACAATTACTTAGCCTATGGCGCTTCAACAAGAGCGAGCTATGGTTATGACTTTGCGTTTTTTAGGAACGCTTTAGTGTTAAAACCAAGCGTGGGCGTGAGCTATAACCATTTAGGTTCAACCAACTTTGAAAGCAACAGCACCCATAAAACGGCTTTAAAAAATGGCGCAAGCAGTCAGCATTTATTCAACGCTAGCGCTAATGTGGAAGCTCGTTATTATTATGGGGACACTTCATACTTCTATATGAATGCTGGAGTGTTACAAGAATTTGCTAATTTTGGTTCTAGCAATGCGGTGTCTTTAAACACCTTTAAAGTGAATACTGCTCGCAATCCTTTAAATACCCATGCCAGAGTGATGATGGGTGGGGAATTGAAATTGGCTAAAGAAGTGTTTTTGAATTTGGGCTTTATTTATTTGCACAACTTGATTTCCAATGCAAGCCATTTCGCTTCCAATTTAGGAATGAGGTATAGTTTCTAAGCTCTTAAACCCATGCTTTGGCATGGGATTTCTTAAGAAATAACATTTAACCCCTACAACGCATACACGACAAGCTTGTTATCATGCCAGATCGCTTCTAGGGGCGTGTCATAGAGCACGCTTAAATTGTGTGAAGTCATAGCGATTTGCGTGGAAGCTTGCAAAAAAAGTTTTTTATCTTTGAGCATGACCACATGCGTGGAGTGCCTGGCAACCAAATTGGGATCATGGATATTGACTAAAACGCTCAATTCTCGTTTTTTCATCTCATCTTTAATCGCATCAAAAAAAAGGGCTTGGTTTTTTAAATCTAAAGCGCTCGTAGGCTCATCCAGTAACAATAAGGGCGTTCTTTGCAACAAACTTCTGGCTAAAAGCACCATTTGCCTTTGACCGCCGGAGAGATCATTGATGCCTTGATCTTTTAAAGACTCTAAATCCAAGCGCTCTAAAACGCTAGTAGCTTCTTTAATGTGCTTAACTTTAGGCGTAGCGAATAGATTCAAATGCGTCGCTTTCCCCATTAAGACAAAATCCAACACGCTGAAATTAAACGCATAATATTCCACTTGGGGGATATAAGCGATCAATTTGGCTTTTTCATAAGGCTTTAAGGGTAAAATATCTTTGTTGCACGCTTTAATTTCGGTTTCTTCTAAAGGCTTTAAAAGCCCTAAAAGGCATTTTAAAAGCGTGGTTTTACCCGATCCATTAGGCGCTAAGATGCTGGTGATGCTGTTTTTTGGCACGCTAAAACTCAATTTATCCAAAATGAGTTTTTGAGAATATTTAAAGGATAGGTTTTTAACTTCTAAGACCATCACACCCCCCTAGTCCTGAATAAAAGCCATAAGAAGAAAGGCGCTCCTAAAACGCTTGTGGCAATGCCTACCGGTAAATCATAGGGGGTAATGGTTTTAGCCACCACATCCGCTAAAAGCAAGAAAAACGCTCCCATTAACAAAGAGCTTAAAAGCAGTTTTTGTAAATTCGCCCCAAAAAACAACCTCGCTACATGTGGAATGACTAACCCAATCCAGCCAATCGTGCCAGACACGCTCACCGCTAAAGCGCTCGCAACGCTCACGCACACCAAACAAAGCGATCGCAACAGCACCGGATTAATACCCAAACTCAAACTTTGCGCATCGCTCAAGCTCAATAAATTGATGCGCCACCTTAACAAAAAAAGCGGGATAAAGCCTAAGGATAGCCCTATGAAAGCGATCAAGCAATCCTTATAACTGCTCAAAGACAAGCTCCCTAAAAGCCACACGACAATCGCTTGCGCTTTTTGGGGGATCACAAAGAATTTTATCGCTCCGGCTAAGGCGCTTAAAAACGCGCTCAACACCACCCCTGAAAGCACCAATGAAAGGACGGAATTGCCTAAAACCCTATTCATCGCTAAGACAGCAAGGCTGGCTAAAATCGCCCCAAAGAACGCTAAAATCGCAATATTAGACTCCACTACCGCTATCGCCATCGCCACGCCTAGCATCGCTCCGCTAGAAATCCCTAATAAAAAAGGATCCACTAAGGGGTTTCTAAAAATCGTTTGCATCACCACCCCACTCCCGGACAAACTCGCTCCCACCAGGAGCGCTAAAATCACTCGTGGTAGTCGTATTTCTAAAATAATAATACTTAAAGAGCTCAGTTCTTCATTGTGTAAAAAGTGGTTTTTCACATTAAGGCACACTTCTTGCCATTCTTCCAAACTCAAGGTCTCCCCTCCAAACAAAAGCACCACCACCGCTAAAATCACGCAAGCTAATGCAATATGATAGGTTTTAAGCATCACGCTTCCTTTTAAGAACGATTAATCTGAACAAAGAATCATACCAACTACTCGGGAGGATTCTATACAACGCTAACAATAATTGGGTTTTTAAGCCGATCAAATAGCGGGCCTTGATTTTTTGACTCATGCTAAGAAAAACGATTTTTTGCGCCACGGCTTTAGGACTTAGGGCTTTTTGATACACACCAGAATAAAAGCTTTTAGCCGCATTCACCTCTAAGGCATAAAGGCTATCTTTTCGCTCATCATTTTCAAAAGCGGTTTTTTCCCAGTTGCTTTTCACCGGGCCTGGCTCAATCAAACACACTTGAATGTTAAAGGGTTTAAGCTCTAAACGCAAGGCATCGCTATAAGCCTCTAAAGCATGCTTACTCGCGCTGTAATGGCCTAAAAAGAGCATGCTCACGCGCCCCGCTATGGAAGAAAGATTAAAAATCTTAGAGTGGGGCTTGTTTTTTAATAGGGGCAAACAAAACTGCACCACTTCACAAAGGGCGAAAAAATTCACGCCAAATTGTTTTTTAACTTCGTCAATAGGCGTGTCTTCTACGCTCCCAAACACCCCATAACCAGCAGAATTAATCAAAACATCGCAATGATCTTCTTTAGCACTGATGTTTAAAAACGCTTCTTTTAAAGCGTTAGAATCGCTCACATCAACATCAATGCTCTCGCATAACGCATGGTTTAACGCTACGCACAAAGTCGCATGCCTAGAGAGCGCATAGACTTTATACCCTTGATCTAACAGCATTAACGCGCACTCTAACCCAATCCCAGAACTCGCCCCGGTGATAATTGCCACCTTTTGGCTTTCTTTTTTCTCGCCCATTATCTAACGCCAACTCTCTTATTATTTTTATAATTCCTCTAATATTCACTTAATATTACTTAATTTTTACTAATATATAGTTCTTGGAATGTTTTTTACAAAAGACATTCTTAACACCAATTTTAATTAAGGAGAAACAATGCCTCAAATACAATCATCGCATTCCAATCATTTTGATTTTACTATAGACACAGCGGATCGCACTAAATTATTGATGAGCTATTTAGTCGTGCCTACAACCGCTAATTTCAACAATGTCATGCATGGGGGGGAATTATTGAATTTATTGGATAAAGTGGCTTATGTGTGTTCGACTCGTTATTGCGCTAAAGGAACGGTCACTTTAAGCGTGGATGGGGTTACTTTTAAATACCCCATTCCTGTAGGGAATTTGCTCACTTTTTTAGCCAGCATCAATTATGTGGGCAACACCTCGTGCGAAGTGGGGATTAAGGTTTTGAGCGAAGATATTAAAACTCGTGAAATCACGCACACCAATTCATGCTATTTCACTATGGTGGCTGTAGAAAATGGCAAACCCACCCCCATGCCCAAATACGAGCCTAAAACAGAGGTTGAAATCCGCCGTTATGAAGGGGCTTTGAAGCGTAAGGAAATGCGCACACGAGGGTATTTGAAAAGCGGGAAACACGAGAGCATTTAAAAAAAGCAAAAAGCGTGTAGGCGGTGTTTTAACCCTGAATTTTATCCCTAAAAAAAGGGGGTAATTGGTGAAGCGGTTAGTTTAAGCGTTATAAGTTGTGCGGGTGTTTTAAAACAGCTCGCTATGACTGCCTAGTCTTACTAAAATAAGCTCATCATCTTTCACTAAATAGACAAGCAAAATATCAGCTTTGATGTGGCATTCCCTAAAAGGTTTCCACTTTCCCTTTAAGGCATGATCTTTAAATTGGGGATCTAGCGGTTCTTTTTTTCTCAAAGACAGAATGACCTTATTCAAAACGCTATCATCAAACCCGTTTTTAATAAGTTTTTTAAAATCTTTTTTGTAAAGGATATGGTGCTTAATTTTTAGCATTCACTTCCTTTTTCACTTCATTTGCCCATGCAGAAAGGTCTTCAATAGTTTCTAAGTTCTCGCCATTTAACGCATCTCTCATGGCTTGTTGCGTTTCAAGGTTTGGGATCTTGCGTCCCAAACAACAATCTCTTTTATCATCAAAAGCTTGGCTGATTTTTTGCAAGAGTTCATTTAGCGCGTCTATTTTATCCTTAAAGTTTTGATCCCTTTTTTCCAATTCTTTAGCCATTTTTTCTTTAAAAGAAGCTCTATCATTTTGCATCTTTTTGATCTTTTGCTCTAATTGGTTGATTAAGTTAAAAAGCTGTTTTTCGCTGTATTGTGTGTAGTCTTTTTTGGTGGGAGAGTTAGGCATGCTTTATCCTTTTTTAAAAATACCAGCTCATTATAGCGCAAGCGATAGAGCGAGAAAGGTTAGGAAAATAAAAACTTAAAAAGCGCTTTGAGGAGTCAATGAAATCAGCAAAAAGAAAAAGATTAATCCCCTATAAAGAAGCGCTTTTTAAAAATTATCGCTGAAGTTTTCCACTAACTAAAAAGGCTAAAAAGGTTTTTCATCAAACCCTCCCAAAAATGAAAACTTAAAGATTAAAAAGCGAAAGTAGTGGAGATTAGTAAAAAGAAAAAGATCAAACCCACCACAAAAAAGAGGGTTCAAAGAGAATTCAAAAAAGAAAAGCTTTAAAAAAAGAGTTCAAAAAAAAAGAGAGAGTTCAAAAAAGAAAAGCTTTAAAAAGAAAGCTTCAAAAAAGAAAGTTTAAAAAAAAGAGAGTTCAAAAAAGAAAGAGTTTAAAAAAGAAAGAGTTTTAAAAAGAAAGCCTTAAAGAACCCCCTTAAAGAGGGAGTTTCATAAAAGCCTAGTAAGCGAACACATAATTCAAATACACGCTATAGAGTCTGCGGTATTTGAGTTCAGCACCCATAAAGGAATAATA
>NZ_QBAW01000017.1 GCF_009689985.1 Helicobacter pylori
AAGAATGGTTTGAAGCTGAAGTCATAAAAAATTAAACACCCTTTTTTAATGGCTATTTTATCCAAAAAAAAAAAAAAACCGAACTTGAAAGGGTTCTGTTTTTTGGTTTTTATGCTGTTTTTAAAGCAAATTAATTTAAAATCGCACTTTGTCTTTAAGTGCCGCCATTTTAATGTTGCAATTTTAAAAGATGATGAAAGGGGCTGTATTTTAGTTTGATTTTCTTAAAAAAATCTCTTTATGCGTTGTTAATTTCAAGTTTTTCAATACCACCCTTAATGAAAGCGGCTAGTTTTGTCTATGACTTGAAGTTCATGAGCTTTAATTTCAACTTGGTTGCCCCAAACAACAACCCCTATTGGAATAGCCTAACCAAAATGCAAGCCCGTCTCATGCCTCAAATCGGCGTCCAATTGGACAAAAGACAGGCCTTGATGTTTGGGGCGTGGTTCATTCAAAATTTACACACGCATTATAGCTATTTCCCTTATTCGTGGGGGGTTACCATGTATTACCAATACATAGGGAAAAATTTGAGATTTTTTTTAGGCATTGTGCCTCGAAGCTATCAAATAGGGCATTACCCTTTAAGCGCTTTTAAAAAACTTTTTTGGTTTATAGACCCTACTTTTAGGGGAGGAGCGTTCCAATTCAAACCAGCTTATGATCCTAACCGCTGGTGGAATGGGTGGTTTGAGGGCGTTGTTGATTGGTATGGGGGGCGTAATTGGAACAACCAGCCCAAAAAGAAAAATTACGATTTTGATCAATTCTTGTATTTTGTTTCTTCAGAATTTCAGTTTCTTAAAGGGTATTTAGGTTTGGGGGGACAGCTTGTCATTTTTCATAACGCCAGCCATCATAGCATGGGAGATAATTACCCTTACGGCGGTAATTCTTACTTAAAACCAGGCGATGTAACCCCGCAATGGCCTAATGGCTACCCCTATTTCAGTCAAAAAAATAACCCACAAGGCGGAGAAATAGGGAAATACTCTAACCCTACCATTTTAGACAGGGTTTATTACCATGCTTATTTAAAAGCGGATTTTAAAAATCTCATGCCTTATATGGATAATATTTTTATGACCTTTGGCACGCAGTCGTCTCAAACCCATTATTGCGTGCGTCATGCTAGCGAGTGTAAAAACGCTCAATTTTATAACAGCTTTGGGGGGGAATTTTACGCCCAAGCGCAATACAAAGGCTTTGGGATTTTTAACAGATACTATTTTTCCAACAAACCCCAAATGCACTTTTATGCCACTTATGGCCAATCCCTTTATACCGGGTTGCCATGGTATAGAGCCCCTAATTTTGACATGATAGGGCTTTATTATGTTTATAAAAATAAATGGGTGAGCGTGCGAGCGGATGCGTTTTTTAACTTTTTAGGTGGGGGTGATGGGTATCATTTGTATGGGAAAGGGGGCAAGTGGATCACCACTTATCAGCAATTCTTAACTCTAACCATAGACACACGAGAGTTAATTGATTTTGTCAAATCTAAAACCTCTAAATAACTATATCTAAAAATTATAGATATAATTGAAATAAGCGACCGGTAAGCGGTGCCATAAAGTAGTCGCGCTCAAACCATCAACGATTTCAGTTCTTTTGTTAGGAATGAAAGGGAATTTCAACCCGAAAGTGATTTCATTGTGGAAAAAGCCAAAACGAAAACCCACTTTCACAAGCAATTGGAAAAGCGAATTTTCTTTGCCTAAATTTTGAGCGATAATCCCATGCATAGCCCCTCCTGGCATATAAGTCGCCCCAGCGATGCCTACGCCAAACTCTAACCCTAAAAACATCTTTTGCGAATTGAAAGCGTCCCACAAACCGCTAAATTCTAAACCATAGGTAGAAATATAGGATTTGTGAGAAGAAAAGGTCTGATCATAAAACAACCCGTAACGAAAACCCACATGCTCTACAGCTTGCGTTTTAACCACAAATTTCCCCCCTAACACCACACCAAAGCCATTGCCGGTCATGAAATACGATTTATCTACAGACTCGGTGCTAAAAGATGTGTTGATTGCGCTAAGCTGATACCCAACCCCTAAATAAAATGTGTTCCTGTCCGCTAATTTAGGTTTTTTTGATTTTTCATCAAGCTCTGCCTCTGTGGCTTGAAGCGATGATAATAACGCCATGCCCATCAATATTTTAACCATTGTTTTATTTGTTTCATTCATAACCCAATTCCTTATGCTATCCTGCCCCACACTTGCCCCATACAGACTAAAATCAAATCACACCCTAAATAATAACAAAGTTTAAAATAAATATTAGTGGTTTTTATTAAGAACGCCTATCTTTTTAGAATAAATAGCCATAATTCTTGTGGGTATGCCCCCATTTTTCTATAAAAATTCTTAAAAAGGTGTTGTTATAAGACATGTTAATAGTTTTTATTGTATAATTTTAGGCTAAATTCAATTTATCTTATACGATATTAAGGAGACATATTACCATGTTTCAAATTAGATGGCATGCGCGAGCGGGTCAAGGCGCTATCACCGGCGCTAAAGGGTTGGCTGATGTGATTTCAAAAACAGGCAAAGAAGTGCAAGCGTTCGCTTCCTATGGTTCAGCTAAAAGGGGGGCTGCCATGATGGCTTATAACCGCGTTGATGATGAGCCTATTTTAAACCATGAACGCTTCATGGAGCCTGATTATGTGCTGGTGATTGATCCCGGTTTGGTTTTCATTGAAAACATCTTCGCTAATGAAAAAGAAGACACGACCTATATCATCACCAGCTATCTTAACAAAGAAGAATTGTTTGAAAAAAAACCTGAATTAAAAACCCGTAAGGTGTTTTTAGTGGATTGTTTAAAAATCTCTATGGAAACCTTAAAACGCCCCATCCCTAACACGCCCATGCTAGGGGCGTTAATGAAAGTGTCTGGCATGCTTGAAATCGAGGCTTTTAAAGAAGCTTTTAAGAAAGTTTTAGGCAAAAAGCTCACGCAAGAAGTCATTGACGCTAACATGCTCGCTATCCAAAGAGCTTATGAAGAAGTTCAATAACATTAAGGAGCAAAGATGAAAGATTGGAATGAATTTGAAATGGGAGCGGTGCTCTTCCCTTTTGAAAAAAACGCACAAAGCGAAATGGAAAAACACAATGATGAGCGCCATTACACCGAGCAAAGCTACTTCACCACTTCAGTGGCTCATTGGCGCGTGGCTAAACCTGTGCATAACAATAACATTTGCATCAATTGCTTTAATTGTTGGGTTTATTGCCCAGACGCTGCTATTCTTTCAAGAGAGGGCAAGTTAAAAGGCGTGGATTATTCTCATTGTAAAGGCTGTGGCGTGTGTGTGGATGTCTGCCCCACCAACCCTAAATCGCTATGGATGTTTGAAGAACAAATTGAGCCTACTGTCGCCCTCACTCAATGGCCACAAAAACAAGAAAAGAAAAAATCGTAAGGAACAAAATATGGCAAAAAGTATTGAACTACAAGAGATAGAAGTGTGGGATGGCAATACCGCTAGTTCTAACGCTTTAAGACAGGCTCAAAGTGGCTCATTGGCGCGTGGCTAAACCTGTGCATAACAATAACATTTGCATCAATTGCTTTAATTGTTGGGTTTATTGCCCAGACGCTGCTATTCTTTCAAGAGAGGGCAAGTTAAAAGGCGTGGATTATTCTCATTGTAAAGGCTGTGGCGTGTGTGTGGATGTCTGCCCCACCAACCCTAAATCGCTATGGATGTTTGAAGAACAAATTGAGCCTACTGTCGCCCTCACTCAATGGCCACAAAAACAAGAAAAGAAAAAATCGTAAGGAACAAAATATGGCAAAAAGTATTGAACTACAAGAGATAGAAGTGTGGGATGGCAATACCGCTAGTTCTAACGCTTTAAGACAGGCTCAAATTGATGTCATCGCAGCCTATCCTATCACCCCATCAACGCCCATTGTGCAAAATTACGGCTCGTTTAAGGACAATGGCTATATTGATGGCGAATTTGTTTTAGTGGAGTCTGAACATGCCGCCATGAGCGCATGCGTGGGAGCTGCAGCAGCTGGTGGAAGGGTCAGCACTGCGACTAGCTCTCAAGGTTTGGCGTTAATGGTAGAGGTTTTATACCAAGCTTCTGGCATGCGTTTGCCTATCGTTTTGAATTTAGTCAATCGCGCTCTAGCAGCCCCTTTGAATATCCATGGCGATCATTCTGATATGTATTTAAGCAGGGATTCTGGCTGGATCAGTTTATGCACATGCAACCCTCAAGAAGCTTATGATTTCACTTTAATGGCGTTTAAAATCGCAGAGCATCAAAAAGTGCGTGTGCCTACTATTGTCAATCAAGATGGCTTTTTATGCTCGCACACCGTGCAAAATGTCCGCCCTTTGAGCGATGCAGTGGCTTACCAATTCGTAGGCGAATACCAAACCAAGCATTCCCTTTTGGATTTTGATAAACCGGTAAGCTATGGCGCGCAAGCTGAAGAAGAATGGCATTATGAGCATAAAGCCCAACTCCACCATGCGATCATGAGTGCGTCTTCTGTGATTGAAGAAGTGTTCAATGATTTCGCTAAACTCACCGGCAGACAATACCATTTGACTAAAACTTTCCAGCTAGAAGACGCTGAAATCGCTATTTTTGCGTTAGGCACTACTTATGAATCAGCGATCGTAGCGGCTAAAGAAATGCGTAAAAAAGGCATTAAGGCCGGCGTGGCGACCATCCATTCCTTGCGCCCCTTCCCTTATGAAAGATTAGGGCAGGATTTGAAAAACCTTAAAGCTTTAGCGATTTTAGATAAGAGCTCTCCAGCGGGTGCTATGGGGGCGATGTTTAATGAAGTAACGAGCGCGGTGTATCAAACGCAAGGGACTAAACACCCCGTGGTGTCTAACTATATCTATGGTTTAGGCGAAAGGGATATGACAATCGCGCATTTATGCGAAATTTTTGAAGAAATCAATGAAGACGCTCTTAAAGGCACGCTCACGCACCCTACCCAACAATTCGTAGGCTTGCGTGGCCCTAAAATGAGCTTTTTTTAAAAAGGAAATATCATGGTAAAAGAAGTCAAAACACTCAAAGGTTTTAGCCAAAGTGCTGAAAAATTCCAAGGCTCGCACTTGCTTTGCCCGGGTTGTGGGCATGGCATTATTGTGCGCGAAGTTTTAAACGCTGTAGATGGGCCTATTGTTTTAGGCAATTCTACCGGTTGTTTAGAGGTATGCTCGGCGGTGTATCCGCACACTTCATGGGATGTGCCTTGGATTCATATTGGTTTTGAAAATGGCTCTACAGCAATTTCAGGGGTGGAAGCGATGTATAAAGTGCTAGTGAATAAGGGCCGCTATCAAGGTCAAAAACCAAAATTTGTGGCGTTTGGAGGCGATGGGGCTAGTTATGATATTGGTCTCCAATTCATCAGCGGTTGCATGGAAAGAGGGCATGACATGACTTACATTTGCCTGGATAATGAAAACTATGCCAACACCGGCGGTCAAAGAAGCGGCTCTACGCCATTAGGGGCTAGCACTTCTACCACGCCATCAGGATCGGTTAGCTTTGGCAAAAAAGAAAAGAAAAAAGACATCGTCAATATCATGGCAAGCCATGGGGTCCCTTATGTGGCACAACTCTCGCCTAACAAATGGAAAGACATGAACAAAAAGATTAAAACCGCGCTAGACACTGAAGGGCCTTGCTTCATCAACGCTCTTAGCCCATGCACGACTGAATGGAAATTTGAATCCAATAAAACCATTGAATTAGCGGATATGGCTGTGGATAGCTTGATGTTCCCCCTATTTGAAATCTTTAATGGTAGGGAATTGAAAATCACTTACCGCCCAAGAAATATCATTCCTGTAAGGGATTATTTAGGGGCTCAAAAGCGCTTCAAACATCTTTTCAAAAAAGAAAACGAGCATATTATTGAAGAATTGCAAAAAGATGTGAATGAGCGTTGGGAATACTTGCAACGCAGAGAAGAAGCTAAAGTATAACCCTTCTCTCAAATCAAGGCGCTTTGTTGCGTCTTGTGTGATTTTCCCCTTTGACTTTTTAAACCAAGTAACATAAATCCCATTTTGATTGTAAGGATTGTCGGTGTTAGAACGCTATGCGAATGAAGAAATGAAAGCCCTATGGAATGAACAAACCAAGTTTGAAACCTATTTAGAAGTGGAAAAAGCTGTCGTTAGGGCGTGGAACAAGCTTGGGCAAATCCAAGATAGCGATTGTGAAAAAATCTGCTCAAAGGCGGCATTCAATCTTGAACGCATCAAAGAAATTGAAAAAACCACTAAGCATGATTTAATCGCTTTCACTACTTGCGTGGCTGAAAGCTTGGGCGAAGAATCGCGCTTTTTTCATTATGGGATCACTTCTAGCGATTGCATTGATACGGCTATGGCGTTATTGATGACCAAAAGCTTAAAACTCATTCAAAAAAGCGTTCAAAACCTTTATGAAACCCTTAAAAACAGAGCTTTAGAGCATAAAGACACGCTAATGGTGGGCAGAAGCCATGGGGTGTTTGGCGAACCCATTACTTTTGGCTTGGTGTTAGCCCTTTTTGCTGATGAAATCAAACGGCATTTAAAAGCCTTGGATTTAACGATGGAATTTATCAGCGTGGGAGCGATCAGTGGGGCTATGGGGAATTTCGCGCACGCCCCTTTAGAATTAGAAGAATTAGCGTGCGAATTTTTAGGCTTAAAAACCGCCAATATCAGCAATCAAGTCATTCAAAGAGACCGCTACGCTAGGCTTGCATGCGATCTGGCCCTTTTAGCGAGCAGTTGTGAAAAAATCGCTGTCAATATCCGCCATTTGCAACGCAGTGAAGTCTATGAAGTGGAAGAATCTTTTTCAACAGGGCAAAAAGGAAGCTCTGCAATGCCTCACAAAAGAAACCCCATATTGAGCGAGAATATCACCGGGCTTTGCAGGGTGATTCGCTCTTTTACTACCCCTATGCTAGAAAATGTCGCCTTATGGCATGAAAGGGACATGAGCCATAGCTCTGTGGAGCGTTTTGCCTTGCCTGATCTGTTTATCACTAGCGATTTTATGCTCAGCCGCCTGAATAGCGTGATTGAAAATCTGGTGGTTTATCCTAAAAACATGCTTAAAAATTTAGCTTTGAGTGGAGGGTTAGTTTTTTCGCAACGGGTGTTATTGGAATTGCCTAAAAAAGGTTTGAGTAGAGAAGAAAGCTATAAAATCGTGCAAGAAAATGCGATGAAAATATGGGAGGTTTTGCAACAAGGCGCTTTTAAAAACGCTGATGAAAATTTGTTTTTAAACGCCCTACTCAACGATGAACGCTTGAAAAAATATTTGAGCGAGGATGAAATCAAAGCATGTTTTGATTACAGCTATTACACTAAAAATGTGGGGGCGATTTTTAAAAGGGTGTTTGAATAAGGCGCGTTTTTACAAAAACAAAACTATAGAATAAGCGGTAAAAATTGAAGTTTTAAGGGGTTTTTTGAAACGAGCGTTATACTTAATTTTAGGGCTTTCTTGTGCGCTTAATGCAAAGGGTTTTAAAGATGTTTTGACTAAAGGGGATTACACTTTTTTTAATAAAAAGGTGGTTTCGCCCATCAAACGCTATGCGGATAGATCGGCGTTTTATCTGGGGCTTGGGTATCAGTTAGGGAGCATTCAGCACAACTACAGCAACTTGAATTTATCCCAGCAATTCAATAAGAGCCAAATTATTTTCAGCGATGGTTTAAGCCCTGTTTTTAAAAATTCGTATGTGTCTAACGGCCTTGGCGTGCAAGTGGGCTATAAATGGGTGGGTAAGCATGAAGAAACGAAGTGGTTTGGCTTCAGGTGGGGGCTGTTTTATGATTTGAGCGCTTCTCTTTATGGCCAAAAAGAATCGCAGTCTATCATCATTTCCACTTACGGCACTTATATGGATTTATTGCTTAACGCTTATAATGGGGATAAGTTTTTTGCCGGGTTCAATCTGGGGATTGCTTTTGCTGGAGTGTATGACAAATTGAGCGATGCGTTATTGTATCAAGCCCTTCTTTTAGACACTTTTGGCGGGAAAGTGGATCCAAATGGTTTCCAGTTTTTGGTGAATTTAGGGGTTCGTTTAGGGAATAAACGCAACCAGTTTGGCTTTGGGATTAAAATCCCTACTTATTATTTTAACCATTATTATTCCATGAATAACATTAGCAATAATAGTGAAGACGTCCTCAAAGTTTTACGATTTTTAGAATACGGGATCAACAGCGTGTTATACCAAGTTGATTTCAGGCGCAATTACTCGGTTTATTTCAACTACACTTATAGTTTTTAAAGCGTTCTTAATTGAGCGATTTCGTCTCTCAAACGCATCGCTTCTTCAAAATCCAAATTTTTTGCGCATTCTCGCATTTTTTTATCCAATTCTTTAATGATTTTTTCCCTTTCGCTTTTAGGGATTTTGTCCTTTTTTAAGGCTTTAGCGATTTTAATCTCATCGTCTCTTAATTTCAACTCCTCTTCTAAAGCACGAGTAACGGTTTTGGGGGTGATATGATGAAGCTTATTAAACTCTTCTTGCTTAGCGCGCCTGTAGCTCGTAATTTCAAAGGCTTTTTGCATGCTTTGGGTGATTTTTTTAGCATATAATAAAACCTTGCCATTAGCGTTTCTAGCGGCTCGTCCCATGGTTTGAATGAGGCTTGTTTCACTCCTTAAAAACCCTTCTTTATCCGCATCCATGATCGCTACTAAAGAGACTTCAGGCAAATCCAATCCTTCTCTTAAAAGATTGATCCCTATTAAAATGTCAAATTCTTTAAGCCTTAAAGAGCGGATGATGTGATTTCTTTCAATCGCATCAATTTCACTATGCATGTAACGCGCTTTCAAGCCCCATTCAACATAATATTTGCACAATTCTTCTGCCATTTTTTTAGTGAGCGTGGTGATAAGCACCCTTTCATCTCTAGCCACCACTAACTTGATTTCATCAAATAAATCCTGGACTTGCTTATCGCTGTCTCGCACTTCAAATTTAGGGTCTAAAAGCCCTGTAGGGCGAATGATTTGCTCAGCGACATTCTTTTGAGAAAGCTCTAATTCTAGCTTATTGGGTGTGGCGGACACAAAAAGGAACTGGCAATTTTTATGGATAAATTCATCAAATTTTAAAGGGCGGTTGTCTAAAGCGCTAGGCAATCTAAAACCATATTCCACTAAAACGCTTTTCCTGCTCATATCCCCTGCATACATCCCTCCAAATTGCGGCAAACTCACATGGCTTTCATCCACAATGACTAAAAACTCCCGCTCAAATATCCCTAAATAATCAAACAAGCAAAAAGGCGTTTCGTTAGGGGCTTTACCCGTAAAATGGCGCGCGTAATTTTCAATGCCCTTACACACACCGGTCGCGCTAATCATTTCTAAATCATGCTCGGTGCGTTGTTTGAGACGGTTGTATTCAAGCATTTTATCCTGCTCTTTAAAAAATTTCAATCTTAGAGCGAGTTCATCTTCAATGCTTTTAATGGCCAAATTCAACCTCTCACTCCCTACGGCAAACTGACTGGCCGCATAAAGCATGACAGAATCCAAGCGCTTGATTTCATTTCTTTCTAAAGCGTCAAAGACCGCAATCCTTTCTATCTCATCGCCAAAAAATTCAATCCTAATAAATTCAGCGTCATTATAAGCGGGGAAAATATCCACGCATTCCCCCGTCGCTCTAAAGCTCCCCCTATCAAACACCACTTCATTACGGCTATAACCCATTTCCACTAGCTTTAATAAAAAGCTCTTGTAAGCGTGCTTCTCGCCCACTTTGATTTTTTCCATGACTTTTAGATATTCTTCAGGGTTACCCAAACCATAATTAGCCGAAACGCTCGCTATCACGATCACATCATCATAACCTAAAAGCGAGGTGGTCGCACTCAATCTTAAACGCTCCAAATCATCGTTAATAGAGCTGTCTTTTTCAATGAATAAATCCCTCCTAGGGATATAGCTTTCAGGCTGGTAGTAATCAAAGTGGGAGATAAAATACTCCACCCTATTATGCGGGAAAAACGCCTTAAACTCGCTATAAAGCTGCGCGCATAAGGTCTTATTATGGCTCATGATTAAAGTGGGTTTATTGGTTTTGGCGATGATATTGGCCATCGTGTAAGTCTTACCGCTCCCTGTAACCCCCACTAGAGTTTGATAATGGTTGTTATTTTTTAAGCTTTTTGTTAAAGCTTCTATGGCTTGGGGCTGATCGCCTGCTGGTGGATAAGGGCTTTTTAAATCAAATAAAGGCATCTTTAAACTCGCATTTTTTTAGGGGTATTATAGTGGTTTTTTAACACGCCTTATTCAATCTCAAAAAAATCAATGTTTTGATAATGATCGTTATCTTTCGCTTCGTTAATGTTATTTATCGCTTGCGTTTTATTGTTGCTTATTTCATTGTTAGCGGTGGTTTTAGCTTCGTTAAGGTTCGTTAGCGCTTGCGTTTTGTTCGTGTTTATTTCGTTGTTAGCGGTGGTTTTAGCTTCGTTAATGTTATTGATTGCTTGCGTTTTATTAGCGTTTATTTCATTGTTAGCGTTTTCTTTAGCTTCGTTAATGTTATTGATCGCTTGGGTTTCATTCGTGTTTATTTCGTTGTTAGCGGTGGTTTTTGCTTCTTTTAATGCTTCAAGGCTTTGGGTTTTGTTTTCTGTGATTTGATGATTAGCGTTATCTCGCGCGTTATTTAAAAAGATTTGATAGCTCGTTAAAAGCCTGGTAGTGGTTTCTATCAATTGATTTTCTAGCTTTTTAACTTCGCTTTTGATGTTTTCAGCGTTAGCGTTTAGTGTAGCAGTTACTTCTTGCTCGTTCTCTCGCATGCTCGTATTGAACTCGCTAAAAAAGCTCTCGTATTCTTTCATTTTGTTTTTTAAGCTCTCGCCTGCGTGAGTAAGCCACTCAATAGAATTTCTTAAACTGCTATCAATCTCGTTCGCATTCTTAAAAAAATCCAAACTCAAAAGCACTTCTAAAATCCTAACAATCCCTTTAAGGCTTAGTTCCACTTGCTCGGTGAAAAGATGATTACCTTTTAAAGCGTTTTGTAATTGCTTTAATAATTCGTTAGTGATTTCTTTTACCTGTGGCTGTTCTGTGATCTCTAGCGCGCTGTTAGGGAGATTAGGGTAATTCATTTTATTCCTTATTTAATTTTTTTGTGGTAGGATTAGGTTCTACGGAGTTTAAAGAATTAAATGCCTTTTCTTTAGTGATTGCTTGCGGAGTAGACCGTAACGCTTGCTTCTCTGTATCATACAATTCATAACTGCTTATCACCCAGTGATTTTCTAATTTTTCATTTTTCCACTCATTATTTAAACCTACTCTCTTATTTCCATAATCTACAAACACACGCCCTAAACTATCCGTGCCTTTAGTGCCTTTCTCTAACACTTCGGGGATAGATTTAACGATATTTAAGGCGTATTCTTTAGCTTCTGTTTCACTTAAGCCTTTCTTCATCTCATTAGATATTCTACGCTCTAATATATGCGCTAACCCGTAATCTTTGTTTCCCCAAACTAAATCAATATCCCCTAAACCTTCCTTATGAAACGCTCCCGCTACAAAACCTTTTTTAGTTTCTAATAGCTTGTTAATCGCTCCTAAGCCATCACCCTTAAACTCGCTATAATTAGGTCCCCATTCGCTAGGCGTTTTTACTTTCTCTTTTTCTTTTTGCATGTCCTTAACGGCTTGTATCAAGCGCTTTAACGAAGGGTTATTTTCGTTCGGCTCT
>NZ_QBAW01000018.1 GCF_009689985.1 Helicobacter pylori
CTCAAGTCAGCTCTTTCTGCTTCTGTGAAAGCTATTGTTCTTTTTAAGTTAGAGTTACTCGCTCTCAATTTAGCGAATTTTTCAGCCGTCCCATAATGATTAATTCAGGTTCAGTGCCATTCTTTAACTCTGACTTTTTAACATTTTAAAACCACTAGACATTGACTACCCTTTCAAATTTATTTATTATAGTTGTTATCTTACACTAATTATATAGGGATAAAAACCCAAGAAACTAAAAAATACCGACACTATATAAAAACAAGCTTCTTAAACAAAGTAAAACATACCAATGCGTGTTATCAAATCATTAAAAACAATAAAAAAACTTAAACAAAATAAGCAAACAAAAACCTTTGAATAAAACATTAACCACCAAACAAACCAAACAAACCAAAAACAAGCAATCAATAATGAAATTAAATAAAAAGCAAGACTAAAAAAACATTTCCCTATCCCTGCACCGACCTACATTCCCACTCTTGAAAAGAGCAGTATCATCAGCGATGAAGAGCTTGACTTCCAGGTTCGGAATGGTTAACTGGGTAGTTCCTCTTCTCTAAAGGCACAAGGAAAAGGGAGCTAAAGATAAAATCGCATTTACCCTTAACTCCCCTTTCTCTTTATAGGAAGCTGTTTTTAACAAAGAAGATAGTTAATAGCCTTTCATTTTAAAAAGAATGGATAGTATCTCATTCCTCATTAAAGTTTAACCCTATAAAAGTCTTCATAAAACTCCAACTCTCTTACACTCAGTAAGGCAGTGGTAACTTATCCATGCTTATTGCCGTTATCTTATCAAAAAGCAAAAAACAAGCCAAACGCTCTATTAGTAGTAGTCAGCTAAACGCATTACTGCGCTCACACATCTACCCTATCAAGCACATAGTCTTTGTGCGAGCTTCAGGGAAAGTTTATCTTGGAGTTGGCTTCCTGCTTAGATGCTTTCAGCAGTTATCACATCCGTGTGTAGCTACCCAGCGATGCTCTTGGCAGAACAACTGGTGCACCAGTGACACGTCCATCCCGGTCCTCTCGTACTAGGGACAGCTCTCCTCAACTTTCCTACGCCCACGGCAGATAGGGACCGAACTGTCTCACGACGTTCTGAACCCAGCTCGCGTACCGCTTTAAATGGCGAACAGCCATACCCTTGGGACCTGCTCCAGCCCCAGGATGCGATGAGCCGACATCGAGGTGCCAAACCTCCCCGTCGATGTGAGCTCTTGGGGGAGATCAGCCTGTTATCCCCGGGGTACCTTTTATCCTTTGAGCGATGGCCCTTCCACACAGAACCACCGGATCACTATGACCGACTTTCGTCTCTGCTTGACTTGTATGTCTTACAGTCAGGCTGGCTTGTGCCATTACACTCAACTTGCGATTTCCAACCGCAATGAGCCAACCTTTGCAAGCCTCCGTTACTTTTTAGGAGGCGACCGCCCCAGTCAAACTACCCACCAAGCATTGTCCTGCCTGTGGATAACACAGGCCAGTTAGCTAACAGAAACATCAAGGGTGGTATCTCAAGGATGGCTCCATAAGAGCCAAAGCCCTTACTTCAAAGCCTCCCACCTATCCTGCGCATGATATTCCCGTTAGCAGTGCTAAGTTGTAGTAAAGGTCCACGGGGTCTCTCCGTCTTGCCGCGGGTAGGAGGAATTTTCACCTCCACTACAATTTCACTGAATCTCTGGTTGAGACAGCTCCCATCTCGTTACGCCATTCATGCAGGTCGGTATTTAACCGACAAGGAATTTCGCTACCTTAGGACCGTTATAGTTACGGCCGCCGTTTACTCGGGCTTCAATTCAACGCTTCATCTTGCGACTGACGCATCCTCTTAACCTTCGAGCACCGGGCAGGCGTCACACCTTATACTTCCTCTTACGAGTTGGCAAAGTGCTGTGTTTTTGGTAAACAGTCGGGAGGGACTCTTTGCTGAGACCACATCGCTGTGGCACACCTTATCGCGAACTTACGGTGCTAGTTTGCAGAGTTCCTTAACCAGAGTTCTTTCACGCGCCTTAGAATACTCATCCCATCTACCTGTGTCGGTTTGCGGTACGGACGACTATGGATATGCTTAGAGGCTTTTCTTGGCACGACGGTATCAGCGATTCTCCCTTTGTCCTGAAAGGACTCAAAGAGCCTGTTTGGGTTTCAAATACAGAGGTGGATTTGCCTTCCCTCCAATCTACGCCCTTAGACTAGCACTTCCATCAGCTAGCTCGCTTAACCCTATGCGTCCCCCCATCACGCTCCATAGTCGGTATTGGAATATTAACCAATTTGCCATCACCTACCCCTTTCGGACTCGGCTTAGGACCCGACTAACCCTACGATGACGACCATCGCGTAGGAAACCTTAGATTTACGGCGGATACAATTCTCATATATCTTATCGTTACTCATTCCTGCATGCTCACTTCATACCGCTCCAGCACTCCTTACCGGTATACCTTCAACGCTGGTATGAACGCTCTTCTACCACTGTGTTTAACACAATCTACAAATTCGGTGTCTATCTTAGCCCCGTTATATTTTCAGCGCATGACCACTAGACCAGTGAGCTGTTACGCTTTCTTTAAAGGATGGCTGCTTCTAAGCCAACCTCCTGGTTGTTTGAGTAGCCACACATCTTTTTCCACTCAGAATAGAACTTAGGGACCTTATTTGGTAGTCTGGGTTGTTCCCCTTTTGACGATTGATTTTATCACCCACCGCCTGACTCCCAAGATACGATAAAAGGTATTTGAAGTTTGATAGGGTTTGGTACCGCGGCGAGCAGCCCTAGCCCAATCAGGGCTCTACCCCCTTTTATTATCACTTGAGGCTATACCTAAATATATTTCGAAGAGAACCAGCTATCACTAAGTTTGTTTGGCCTTTCACCCCTATCCACAGCTCATCCCAACCCGTTTCAATGGGTACGAGTTCAGTCCTCCACGCGCTATTACACGCGTTTCAACTTGGCCATGGATAGATCACTTAGCTTCGGGTCTGCAGCATCTGACTTAAATCGCCCTATTAAGACTCGCTTTCGCTACGGCTTCGCATTCGCTTAACCTTGCCAGATACCACAACTCGCAGGATCATTATGCAAAAGGCAGTCCATCACCCTGATAAATCATAGGGCTCTGAATGATTGTAAGCAGATGGTTTCAGGTTCTATTTCACTCCGCTCACTGCGGTTCTTTTCACCTTTCCCTCACGGTACTTGTTCGCTATCGCTCAAAGAGTAGTATTTAGGGTTGGAGAGTGGTCTCCCCGGCTTCAACCTGGATTTCTCGTGTCCTGGCCTACTCTGGATCCTGCTACCTAAGAACGCCTTGTCGCATACAAGGCTATCACTTTCTATGGCTTACCTTTCCAGGTAACTCTGCTAAAGCGTTCTCTTGGATGTTGCAGTCCTCAACCCCGAATGCAAGCACTCGGTTTGCCCTTTTCCCCGTTCGCTCGCCACTACTTAGGGAATCTCGTTGATTTCTTTTCCTCTAGTTACTGAGATGTTTCACTTCACTAGGTTCGCTCTCTAAATTAGAGTAACTAATATCTCTATTAGTTGGGTTGCCCCATTCGGACATCTACGCATCAAAGCTCCTTGACAGCTCCGCATAGCTTATCGCAGTCTAGTACGTCCTTCATCGCCTCTCTTTGGCAAGGCATCCGCCATCTGCTCTTAAAAGCTTGTTTTAAATTTTAAAATATCCTTTAAAACCCGCCCTTTTATAATGAATAACGACAATTGCACGAATATTCTTCAGCGCTACCACTGCCTTAATGAATATAAGACAGAGTTATTGTAGTTTTACTTTACTTTTACATAGGCTATTAACAATGTTAAATCAAATAACTTCGTTTTTCTTTAAAAACTTGCTATAATCGCTCTTAATGTTAAACCCTTTAAAGAAGACTAAAAATGCTTGATCCCTAATCTTTTTTAATTGCCAAGTTTTATCAGCTAATGAGCTTTTTATTGTTGAAAGCTTTTAGCTTTTATGACTTGTTTGAGTTGTTTAAAATTAAAGAACTTTTTAAAGCTTGTCTTTAAAAACGAAATGTAATTATAGACATGCAATGCTTAAAGTTTGCTTAAAGTTTTGAGAGTTTGAAATCAATGGATAAAAGTTATTGGAAATGATGGGGGAGTGATTGGAATTAGGGGGTAGCAAAATAAAGCTTTAAGATAAAAACACATTACTATAAAATAAGATAAAAACACATCATTGTTAAAAAATTAAACGCATCATTAAAATAAGATAAAAACGCATCATTATAATAAGATAAAGACACATCATTAAATTAAACACATCGTTAAATAAAAACAAACGCATCACCATTTAAAATAAGATAAAAACGCACCATTAAAAAATAAATACGCATCATTAACCATTGATTAAATACCACTAGATACAATATATCAAGTCATCTTTTTTTCAAAAAAGGGGTAGAAATGGCAATCATTCTATCATCCAATCATCCAATCATTCTATCATTCTATCATTCTATCATTCTATCATTCTATCATTCTATCATTCTATCATTCTATCATTCTATCATCCAATCATTCTATCATTC
>NZ_QBAW01000019.1 GCF_009689985.1 Helicobacter pylori
AATCAAGAAGTAAAAAGAAAGAATAAGCTCAATCTTTCAAAACTAAGCAACAAGAAGTTCTTTTGTCAGGTAATACTCTTTGGCTTTTAACAAGCGAATGTTAAAAGCTTTTCTCTAGAAAGGAGGTGATCCAACCGCAGGTTCACCTACGGTTACCTTGTTACGACTTCACCCCAGTCGCTGTGTGTGCCGTGGGCAGTAGCTAATTTAGCATCCTGACTTAAGGCAAACACAACTCCCATGGTGTGACGGGCGGTGAGTACAAGACCCGGGAACGTATTCACCGCAACATGGCTGATTTGCGATTACTAGCGATTCCAGCTTCATGCAGGCGAGTTGCAGCCTACAATCCGAACTGAGAGGTGTTTTGAAGATTGGCTCCACTTCACAGTATTGCTTCTCTTTGTGCACCCCATTGTAGCACGTGTGTAGCCCTAGGCGTAAGGGCCATGATGACTTGACGTCGTCCCCACCTTCCTCCTCCTTACGGAGGCAGTATCCTTAGAGTTCTCAGCATAACCTGTTAGCAACTAAGAAAGGGGGTTGCGCTCGTTGCGGGACTTAACCCAACATCTCACGACACGAGCTGACGACAGCCGTGCAGCACCTGTTTTCAAGGTCTAGCAAGCTAGACACTCCACTATTTCTAGCGGATTCTCTCAATGTCAAGCCTAGGTAAGGTTCTTCGTGTAACTTCGAATTAAACCACATGCTCCACCGCTTGTGCGGGTCCCCGTCTATTCCTTTGAGTTTTAATCTTGCGACCGTACTCCCCAGGCGGGATGCTTAATGCGTTAGCTGCATTACTGGAGAGACTAAGCCCTCCAACAACTAGCATCCATCGTTTAGGGCGTGGACTACCAGGGTATCTAATCCTGTTTGCTCCCCACGCTTTCGCGCAATCAGCGTCAGTAATGTTCCAGCAGGTCGCCTTCGCAATGAGTATTCCTCTTGATCTCTACGGATTTTACCCCTACACCAAGAATTCCACCTACCTCTCCCACACTCTAGAATAGTAGTTTCAAATGCAGTTCTATGGTTAAGCCATAGGATTTCACACCTGACTGACTATCCCGCCTACGCGCTCTTTACGCCCAGTGATTCCGAGTAACGCTTGCACCCTCCGTATTACCGCGGCTGCTGGCACGGAGTTAGCCGGTGCTTATTCGTTAGATACCGTCATTATCTTCTCTAACAAAAGGAGTTTACAATCCTAAAACCTTCATCCTCCACGCGGCGTTGCTGCTTCAGGGTTTCCCCCATTGAGCAATATTCCCTACTGCTGCCTCCCGTAGGAGTCTGGACCGTGTCTCAGTTCCAGTGTGTCCGTTCACCCTCTCAGGCCGGATACCCGTCATAGCCTTGGTAAGCCATTACCTTACCAACAAGCTGATAGGACATAGGCTGATCTCTTAGCGATAAATCTTTCCCCCGTAGGGAGTATCTGGTATTAATCATCGTTTCCAATGGCTATCCCAAACTAAGAGGCACATGACCTATGCGTTACTCACCCGTGCGCCACTAATCAGCACTCTAGCAAGCTAGAAGCTTCATCGTTCGACTTGCATGTATTAGGCACGCCGCCAGCGTTCACTCTGAGCCAGGATCAAACTCTCCATAAAAGTGTTTGTCCTAAAGCTCTTTTGTTTTTTGATAGGCTGTTGTTATTCCTAACAACAGCTTTAGCGTATCACAAGAACTCGTTTTATTTGGTTATTGAATAAAACGGGTTGTGTTCTTAAGTATTACAACAACAAAACAGAAAGAAACTTTTTAAAAAGGTTTAGCCAAACGCTAACCTAAAAATACTCTCATGCCATTCAGTCATCAATCATAATGATATAATATGATATAACCATCAGAATCAATGGAATTGATTGGCACTGGTTGGATAAGAATTTCTTATAAAAGAATGAAAGTTATAAAAACTCTCACTCTATTTAGTCAGTCATTACTTATTATTTTAGAATATCCCTTTAAAAAGAACTTCTATCAATTTGCTTAGTTTTCAAAGATCGTTTGCTTTAAACAGCTATCCTTGTAAGGTATCAAGCGGCTCTTTAAAAGCCCTTGCTGAAACAAGGAAATGAAAGTATAGTCATAGAAAGCTTAAGGTTTGCTTAAA
>NZ_QBAW01000020.1 GCF_009689985.1 Helicobacter pylori
TAGTAAGCAAACACATAATTGAGGAAAAGGCTATACATCCTTCGGTATTCTAGTTTAGCGCCCATGAAAGAGTAATAATCCGTGTTAATGGTAGGGATTTTCACGCCCAATTCCATGCCATGCTGAGCCGCATGATCGCTGTCTTTTTTCTTAGGCCTAGCGAGATTTATTCTCAAGCCTAAATCAAACAAAAATTGGAAGTTAGAAGTGCTGACATTAGCGTTATAAATGCCATTCATCATGGTCAAATTCACTTGTTGGGAATTAAGCCACGAAGTCCCAGCTAACGCAAAACCACCAAAAAGCCCCACAGAAAGCTTGTTATTTTTGCCTAAAAAGTTGGTGTTTTTATCGTTGATGAAGTTATAAAGAGCGTCCATACCCACCCCATAAGTCCACACATCAGAAGCGGAGTTAAAAAAATTAGATTTGATATAAGCATGGTTGTAATCAAAAAAGCCGTAATACCTTAACCCCCAATTCCTTTTTTTGCCAAAGAATTGCTTATAACCCACTTGCACGCCGATGCCGTTCATCGCGCCGTTATTGTTTTGATAGTCAATCACGCCGATGCGCCTGAAAGGGTTTTTGCCCAATTCTTGCGTGATGGTTTGGAGTTGGTTGTATTTGTTGGTATCCAAAGAATAGGTGAGCAAACCTTCTGGGGAATTAGGGTTTTGAGTAGAATGCGTCATGTTTTGAAGTGGCTTAGCGTTAGGCAATTTAGAGATACCGCTATTGATCGCTTTTGAGTCGTTCCCTAAAGTGTTAAGGGCTTCTTTAAAATTCAAAATGGTTTGAGCCAAAGCTTTCTCTTGATTGACCTGATTGCCATAATAAGCGGTGTGTTGCTCCAAAGAGTTTAAAGTTTCCTTCACAAACGCGCAGCCTGAACCCCAAGTTTTGTTGTTAATCACACCAGCCGATCCTGCTTTACATTCTTCTAAATCGCTTTGGATAGGCCCTTGAATGCTGTGGAAATTGTCCGCAACTTGTTGGGCTAAGCTTAAAATCTCTGCTTGAGCTTCAGCTCTATTGAGCATTTCTTGAGCGAATTGCTTATTTTTAGAAGTGTAGGGGTTGAAATTGTTGGGTTGCGTGATTTGGGCGTTTTCATTAGCGTTAAGCTGTTTAGTTTTTGCTAGGGCTGTTTGAGCGTTTTTGATCATCTCGTTAATAGCGTTAAAACTATCGCCAAAAATATCCATCACATTCCCAGGCGTAGAACTCAACCCCCACGCTTTACCGCCATTGCTCGTTTGCACATGTGGGTTTTGAGTAATAAGGACTTGCATGATAGTAGCGGCTTGTTGCAAAAGGTATTCAGCGTTATTATGGTATGTCAATTGTATTGTAGGCGAGAATGCTGATCCGCCTGAATAATAGGTTGGAACCTCTTTCCCATTCTTATCATAATAGTGCTGTATGATGTTGTTTTGTGTAGTGGTCTTATAATTGGTTTGTTGTATGTTGACTACCCCTGTTTTGGTGGTGTCATTCAAGGCAGGCATCCCGCCTCCTTGATGTTGGTTTAAAGCGGTTTGGATAATTTGATAAGCTTGGTTGAGTTTTTGGTATTCGTCAATGGATAGAATGCCATTAGGGCCTGTCCCATACGCTTGATTGCAAGTGGTGGTTGTCCCATTAAGGGCTGGTGTGTTGCCAAACGATTGATAGCTTTGATTGTTGGTAGGGCCAGGGCCGCAGCCAATAAAAAGGGCTATAGTTTGCCACATGCCCACAGCGGCATTGAGTGCTAAAGCCACAGCTTGATAGGCGGGGGAAGTGGTGGTAGCGCTAGTGAGGTTGATCGCGCTTGAGCTTAAATTATCAATCGCACCCGTGATCGCGCTTGGTGTGCTGGCTAGATTGACTAAGGAATTTAAGTAATTGTATTGGTTTAAAAGGTTGCTCAAGTTATCGTATCTGTCCGCAAGATTTTGCAATGCTCCTGTGTTTTTCACTTGTTGAACCGCTTCACCGATTTGATAGCCCACACTCATATAAAATCCATCGTCTTCAGCCCTTGATAATGAAGCCATGAGAGAAAGAGAGAGCAAGAGGGATTTTTTGATTTTCATGTTTTCTCCTTTTGATAGATTTTTCTT
>NZ_QBAW01000021.1 GCF_009689985.1 Helicobacter pylori
ACAAAACTTAATAACCTATACAAAAATTATAGTGTTTTATGGATTGTTATAGGATTTTAGTTGCTGTTTGTAGCCCTTATGTAGCTAATTTTGACATGTTAGCATGTTTAGGACTAACCTTATTACCACAACTCAAACGCTCAATCCGGTGCCAGTGTCAAATTGATTGGCTTTTAGCACGCTGTCTAATGAAAAAGGGTTTTTGAGTGTTGAACCTAGAGATTACTTTACGCGCACCTCCTACTTGATGGCTACCGCTTACTTTATGGCAATGGTTTTTCCCTAGCTTGGCTTTAATGGATTTTATCGTTACGCTATCAATAGATACCGCTCTATAAAATTTTCGCATAGAAGCCATGGTGTGTTTAAAAGCCTCTGAGTAATTCTTTAAGAATTTAGGGGAGTTGGGGCTTTCTCAATTTTGGTCAATGTTGATGTGGTTAGCAATCTTAATTTTTTGACCCCTTTTATAAGGCTTATAACTTTCACCCTTCCTTTTTCTCAAAGAATGCGGATTTTAAAAGGGGTAGTGAAATACAACCACACTTCAGAGCTGTGGCTAATAGAATACACCACGCTATTTTGTTCGTATTGGTATCCTAGCTCTCTAATGATTGTCAATAAATCCGCACCTAATGCGTAGATAAGAAAGCTAGGTTCTTTACTGCCTTGATAAACACCATTGACTTTAATATAACCGATTTTTGGGTATAGCTTTTTAATATCCGCTTCTCATTCCTTGTTTCTTTGGGCATTCTCTGCATCGCTCATTAGGTATTTAGAAAAGATAGCACCAACAGACCCACTATAATAATCTACAATCATATCGGTGGCGGTATCAAACCCGTCATCTTGCCATAAACTTAACTTAAACTCTCTGTTAGCTGAAAGATACAAGCACTCATCGTTATATAGATGTTTATACAATCTAGAAAGGAGCGGTTATGCTGTATTTTTCTTTTTCAGTAAGCTCATCAAACGCCTTTAAGTTAGGGTTATTCATAGCTTCACTTAAGGTCGTTTTTAAAGTCGGTTTGATTTTGTAAATTTTCATAGCATTGATAAGACTTTGACTGACTTTATCGCTTGTAATGTTGAAATTTTTCATGGGTTAGTTCCTAGAACGCTATCCAACCTGAACGCCTTTTTCATATCTACATAACCGAAAGCGCCTATTACCCCACCCGTTGCGCTAGTTTTCATTCTATTAGCGTCAAGTTTGGCTTTTAAACTCTGCAAGGTGTTTTCAGCTATCTGTGTGGGTTTATAGAAAAAGAACTTCCTTCCGTGTATTTTTGAATAAGCACTTTGGAATGATTTAGTGCTAGGGTTTATACCGCTCCCCAAACTGAAAAGCTCTGATTTTCCTATTAACTGACCGAATTTACATTTCCTATGTATTTTGCCAGAGAAGTCATAAGCCTCAACCCCATTAGGGCTTAGTGTGGTGCAAATGAGACTAAATCTAGCATAAACCTTACCGCCTTTTTCTACCATTTCAGGACACCACGCAATACTGTCTTGCTCGAATTTGTTTCCTAATTTGATGAGTTCTGCTCTTAAATCAAAGCGATGGTCTTTGAGCGTATAGACAAAAAAGAAACTTCATTACTAGGAATATCGCTAGCTTTTTCTTGGCAAGAACCTTGAATAGTCGTAAATCCCACTTTATTAACGCTCTTAAGAGAGACTTGAGGTGTTTAGTCCGCTTCATATTGGTTTCTCTAGTATAACTTCCCCTGAATGCTGAAATAGTTCCGCATTGACCCTCCGTCATATGCTCATACAACCTAGATAGACCCGCAGCGCTCAAGTCAGCTCTTTCTGCTTCTGTGAAAGCTATTGTTCTTTTTAAGTTAGAGTTACTCGCTCTCAATTTAGCGAA
>NZ_QBAW01000022.1 GCF_009689985.1 Helicobacter pylori
ACAAATCTTATAATGAAATATAGTAATGAAAATCCAAACAATTTCAACACTTGTCCTTACAATAATAATGGTAATACAAAAAATGATTGTTGGCAAAATTTCACCCCACAAACCGCAGAAGAATTCACTAATTTAATGTTGAACATGATCGCTGTCTTAGACTCCCAATCTTGGGGCGATGCGATTTTAAACGCTCCTTTTGATTTTACTAATAAAGGCGGAGAGGAATGCGATACTAGTAAAGAGAATGAATGCGTAAATCCCGGGACAAACGGGCGTGTCAATTCTCAAAATGCAAGTTATGTGTTAAACAAACAAGACATTGTCAATAAATTTAGAAACAAAGCGGATCTTGATGTCGTTGTTTTAAAAGATTCAGGGGTTGTAGGTCTTGGGAGTGATATTACCCCTAGCAACAATGATGATGGTAAGCATTATGGTCAGTTAGGGGTAGTAGCTTCTGCTTTAGATCCTAAAAAGCTGTTTGGTAACAACCTTAAGACTATCAATTTACAGGATTTAAGAACCATCTTGCATGAATTCAGCCACACTAAAGGCTATGGACACAATGGGAACATGACCTATCAAAGGGTGCCGGTGATGAAAGATGGTCAAGTGGAAAAGGATAATAATGGCAAACCAAAAGATTCTGATGGCCTCCCCTATAATGTGTGTTCGCTTTATGGGGGTTCTAATCAGAGTGCTTTCCCTAGTAACTACCCTAATTCCATCTATCACAATTGCGCGGATGTCCCAGCTGGCTTTTTAGGGGTAACAGCAGCGGTTTGGCAACAGCTTATTAATCAAAACGCTTTACCCATAGATTATGCGAATTTGAGCGCTCAAACAAACTACAATCTAAACGCTAGTTTGAACACGCAAGATTTAGCCAATTCCATGCTCAGCACTATTCAAAAAACCTTTGTCACTTCTAGCGTTACTAACCACTATTTTTCAAGCGCTTCGCAAAGTTTTAGAAGCCCTATTTTAGGGGTTAACGCTAAAATAGGCTATCAAAACTACTTTAATGATTTCATAGGATTAGCTTATTATGGCATCATCAAATACAATTACGCTAAAGCCGCTAACCAAAAAGTCCAACAACTAAGCTATGGTGGGGGGATAGATTTATTGGTGGATTTCATCACCACTTACTCCAATAAAAATAGCCCTATAGACATTCAAACCAGAAGGAATTTTTCATCATCTTTTGGCATCTTTGGGGGGTTAAGGGGCTTGTATAACAGCTATTATGTGTTGAACAAAGTCAAAGGGAGCGGTAATTTAGATGTGGCTACTGGGTTGAACTACCGCTATAAGCATTCTAAATATTCTGTAGGGATTAGCATCCCTTTAATCCAAAGAAAAGCTAGCGTCGTTTCTAGCGGTGGTGATTATACGAACTCTTTTATTTTCAATGAAGGGGCTAACCATTTTAAGGTGTTTTTTAATTATGGGTGGGTGTTTTGAGCGTGAAA
>NZ_QBAW01000023.1 GCF_009689985.1 Helicobacter pylori
GCTAGATTGTATGGCTCTAGGTCTAAAAAAAACAAGAAGCTCTTAGATGAAATGCAAGAAGTAATCACTAACAATGTCAGCTATCTCAATCACGCATAAAATCGCTTTAAAGCCTAACAACAAGCATATCACTTATTTTAAAAAAGCTTTTGGGTGCGCTAGGTTAGCTTATAATTGGGGATTAGCTAAGTGGAAAGAAAATTATCAACTAGGCATTAAAACTAACCACATGCAGCTTAAAAAAGAGTTTAACGCTCTTAAAAAATCGCAATTTAATTTCGTTTATGAAGTAACTAAATACGCCACCCAACAGCCTTTTATCCACTTAAATCTAGCCTTTAACAAGTTTTTTAGGGATTTAAAAAAAGGTTTAGTGAGTTACCCTAAATTTAAAAAGAAAAGAGAGTTTCAAGGTTCTTTTTATATAGGGGGTGATCAAATTAAAATCATTCAAACAGCTAATACTGATTATTTAAAAATACCTAACTTACCCCCAATCAAACTCACTGAAAAACTAAGATTTCAAGGCAAAATCAATAACGCTACCATCACTCAAAAGGGCGATCATTTCTATATTTCAATCTCTTGCGGTGTTGATGAGAGTGAATACAAACGAACCCATAAACTCCAAGAGAGTCATAATAAACTAGGGATTGATATAGGGATTAAATCCTTTGTGAGTTTGTCTAATGGCTTAAATATCTATGCCCCTAAGCCCTTAGATAAGCTTACTAGAAAGCTTGTAAGAATTAGCAGACAACTGAGTAAAAAAATCCACCCAAAAACCAAAGGGGATAAAACCAAGAAGTCTAATAATTACTTAAAGCATTCTAAAAAGCTTACCCACTTGCATGAAAAAATCGCTAACATCAGACTTGATTTTTTACACAAGCTCACAAGCTCTCTTATAAGACACTCAAACTCGTTTTGTTTAGAGAGCTTGAAAGTCAAAAACATGTTTAAAAATCACAGATTGGCTAAATCTTTAAGCGATGTTTCTACGTCTGTGTTTAACACGCTATTAGAATATAAAGCCAAATACTCTAATAAAGAAATTTTAAGAGCTGATACTTACTACCCAAGCTCTAAGACTTGCTCTAATTGCCAAAAAGTTAAACAAGATTTAACGCTTGAAGATAGGATTTATCAATGCCTAGAGTGTGGCTTTGAACTAGATAGAGATATAAACGCTGCTATCAATCTTTTAAAGCATTTAGTAGGTAGAGTTACTGCCGAATTTACGCCTATGGACTTGACGGCTCTGTTGAATGACTTATCCAATAATCGTTTAGCAACTAGCAAGGTTGAACTAGGAATACAACAAAAATCCCAAATTGAGAGAATTTTATAGCTCTTTATAGGATTTTATAGGTTTGTAGTAACGGT
>NZ_QBAW01000024.1 GCF_009689985.1 Helicobacter pylori
CTTTCTCTTTTTCTTTTTGCATGTCCTTAACGGCTTGTATCAAGCGCTTTAACGAAGGGTTATTTTCGTTCGGCTCTCTATTAACCATTAAAAGGTAATGCGTGAAGTCGTAAATATCAATATCCTTAAATTCCTTACTATTAGGATCAAACATATCCTTAGTAACATCTGCGATCTTGAATTCTTTCAAACCTTTTTTAATGTTTTCGCTTCTTAACGCTTCAAATAACGCTTTAGAAGGATCATCAAATCGTGCAAATCGTGCGATCGCTCCTCCTAAAATCTCGCTGATGTCGCTTGTATTTTGATCGCTCTTTTCAAACATATCTAAAGAACTCGTTTTATAGAATTTTTCGCTCAAATCTTTCAGGCTCTCGCTCGTAGTTGGATAATTCTTTAAATTCGCAAAACTGCGATCCATAATATCGCTTAAATAAGCGTTCAAGCTCACATTAGGAAAACTCATGTCATGGATTAAATTGTGAAAACTCCCCGCGTTATCTACAAACATTTTTTTGACTTTTTCATAGCTTTTAATATCGTTTGAAAATTCTTTCTGCCAGCGGTTTAATAACTCTATCCCTTGCGTTTTAGTGCGTGGCATGTTAAACATTAAAAGCGCTAAGTTGCTATCTCCCACATTAGGGTGAGTAGCCTTATCAAAATTCAGGTTTTTAGCCACAATGTTTTTTAAGGAATAAATGCTATCAGCGTTTAATTGTTTTTCTAATTCTTTTAATTTAGGCTCGTAGTGGCTTAAAACCGCTATCGCATGATCGCTTTCGCTATTAAAACGGCCTTGATTGCTTGAAGCTGCTAAATTGTTGATCTCGGTGTTATTTAGGCGCTTGTTAGGTATCCTTACTAATAGCTCGTCTGGTTTTAAATCTATGTGGTAGTATTCCTTAATCGCTTTATCATAAGTATAACGGCTTTTAGGCGTGAAATTCAGCATGCCAGCTACTCGGTGGTTTCCTGCGATCACTTGCCCGTCATGTAGAATGATCGGTAAATCCTCAAACCCTCCACTACCAAATATCTTCTTAGGGTCAAAATTTTCAGCGATGCTTTTAAT
>NZ_QBAW01000025.1 GCF_009689985.1 Helicobacter pylori
TTTTTGTTTTTAACATTCTTCAAACGCTCTTTAATAAAATCCAAAGTTTCTTGCATTTTGGCGAATTTTTTAGAAGCGTCAACTTCTAAGACCGTGGCCTGAGCTTGCATAGCTTGCATGGCCTCTGCAATCGTTGTCTCTTGGAAAGAAAGAAATGATATACCAAATTTTTTCGCATGCTCTACCGCTTTAGGGTTGCCCACAAAGGTTACCACAAGATCAGGGCTAAGTTTTTTTAAAAGCTCCACATTCAATGCGGCTGTATGATCAGTACTCATGTGTTTGACTCGTTTAAGATCTTCGCCTTTGAGAGTGGCTTTAACAATGTCATCTTTAAAAGCGTAATCCGAAACGCCTACAACCCTATTCCAAACATTAAGCATGGCAGGCACTTCTACATAACTCCCTATATAGGCTATTTTAGAAACGGGAAGCTTTATAGTTTGCTCCCCAAAATAATCCTTGACTTTGACTTCTTGCGCTGAAGCGTTGCACACATTCAATAATAATGAAGCGACAAGCACGCCTAAAGAATAAGAAATGAAAGCTTTTTTAAAGCGAGCGATTAACATAACAATTCCTTTCGTATGATTTATGAAGCGATTATAACACCATTAAGAAAATAACAATAGTAAAAATGAAACTATTTTTCATAAAATCTTAAAAGATAAAAATTAAGGTAAAAATATGGAAGAAAATTTTAATTACAAGGCTTGTTCTAAGCCTAGCGCGATACACGAAGGGCTAAAAAGCCTAGCCCTTTTAAAGATTAGTGCCATAAAAAGGG
>NZ_QBAW01000026.1 GCF_009689985.1 Helicobacter pylori
TTAATGTTATTGAGCGTTTCAAACACCCTTTGCGTGTTAGCGTCAGAAATAGAAGTGCTAGTGGCTTCAAATTTTGGAAGAAAGAAAGTATAGGGACCAATTTTATCAAATGCCTCTTTTAGACTATCAAACGCTTCCCCAGGTAAAACAATTTTAGAGTGTTTGGGGATAGTCTCTATCACGCCCAGATCGATTACATTGCCTTGAGCGTCTGTGAAACTAAGCTTAACATTGCTTAGATTATAAGGTAGGAAGTTTTCTATAGTTAATTTACCACCAATATACAGCACTTTAACAGGGGATAAAGATGAAAAGTTCAATTGTGATATAGATTTAGCATCTGTGAATAAATTAGCTGCTCTTTTTAAAATCGTGTCTGTGGGTAAATAATTATAAGTTGCGTAAGTGTTTTTTGTGGTGGTGTGTCTTTTTTCTTGCGTTTGTGTGCCTTCTAACAGCCCGGTTTCAAACCCGGCTTCTATGAAAAAGCCATTTTTCTCATTCGCTTCTAAAGCGCTGCATAATAAAAGTGGAATGAATAGTTTTCTCATGGTTATCTCTTTTTAGTTTATAGTGTCTTTATTATACAATTTAAGGGGGTTGTTTGTTGGTTTTTTGAAATTTAAAGTTCTTATAAGGGATTGGTATTTCATATTGAAACAAAATTTTAAAAATTTGTTTTAGGGCTAATTTAGCATTAATTAGGCT
>NZ_QBAW01000027.1 GCF_009689985.1 Helicobacter pylori
GGGTTTTCATAGAGCATGTCTAAATAAGCGTTTGGGTGCGTGTGCAAGTATCTCACATAATCAATCGCTTCATCAAAATCTTTAAAATCACAAACATTCACAAAACTCTTAGGGTTAAAATCTTTCGCCACGCTAGGACTCCCCCAATAAATGGGAATGGTATGGCTAAAGTAAGCGTCAATGATTTTTTCAGTTACATAGCCATAGCCTTGAGTGTTTTCAAAACACAGATTGAATTTGTATTGGCTTAAAAACTCGCTCTTGTTTTTGACATTATAGCCCAAAGTGTTTTTCACGCTCCCTCCCCCAGTAACTGGCTCAATAGCGTTTAAAGCGTCATAGAAAGCGTTCCTTTTAGGAGCGTTAGGGTTGCTTGCGACAAAGCTCGCAAACCCTCTTTTCAAAGGATCGCTCTCATTATTCACTACTGCGCATAAATGGGGGTGGTTTTCTTTAAAATGATGGGAGGGTTTTTTTAAAGCATAAAGGCTGTCGGTTTTAATCTTGTAGGGTGCGGTGGTGTCATTCACGCTCTCGGCTTTATGGTGTAGTCTATCATAATATAAAGGCATTCTCAAATAACGATCTCTAAAATCCAATTCATCAAAGCCTATGGCGTAATCAAAGAGGTTGAAATTAGGGACTTCGTTCTCACCGGTGTAAAACACTCTTTTAGTGTTTTGATAGGATAAGATTTTTCT
>NZ_QBAW01000028.1 GCF_009689985.1 Helicobacter pylori
TAGTAAGCGAACACATAATTCAAATACACGCTATAGAGTCTGCGGTATTTGAGTTCAGCACCCATAAAGGAATAATAGTTCGTGTTGATGGTGGGGATTTTAAGCCCTAGTTCAATCCCATGTTGGGCTACATGATCGCTGCCTTTTTTCTTAGGTCTAGCTAGATTCATCCTCACTCCCATGTTGAATAAGAATTGGAAGTTAGCCACATTCATTTTAGCGTTATAGACATTATTCATGGTGGCTAAATTCACATACTCAGAATTAAGCCATGAAGTGCCCGCTAACGCAATGCCTCCAAAAAGCCCCACAGAAAGCTTGTTGTTTTTGCCTAAGAAGTTGGTGGCTTTATCGTTGATGAAGTTATAGAGAGCGTCCGCTCCAAAACCATAAGTCCACACATCAGAAGCCGAGTTGAAGAAGCTGGATTTGATGAACGCATGGTTGTAATCAAAAAAGCCGTAATACCTAGCGCCCCACCTTCTTTTTTGGCCAAAGAATTGTTTGTAGCCCACTTGAATGCCGATCCCATTCATCGCGCCGTTGTTGGTTTGAGAACTGACGATGCCCATTTTCCTAAAGGGGTTACGCCCTAGTTCTTGGTTGATGGTTTGGATTTGGTTATAAGAGTTAGGATTTAGGTAGTAATTGGTTTCTATGCCTTGCGGGCTATAGGGGTTGTTCTTTTT
>NZ_QBAW01000029.1 GCF_009689985.1 Helicobacter pylori
CTAAAGACGGTTATAATTTCTAAAACATCTTTGGCTAATTCTTCTTCAAATCTCACATTCTCATCGCCCTTATTGATGATAATCACTTCTACTTCTTTAGCTTCACAAATGCTGAATACCAATTCAGCTCTAAAGCGTAATAATCTGTCTTTATGCGTTAATACAAGGCGTTTGACTTGATTGTCTAAGATTAAATTTAAAAGCTTGGTTAAGCCTTTTTTATAGTAATTCATGCCACTCCCTAAATCTTGTATCACTTCATAGTTAAAGCCGCATTTAGCGCAATAAAGCTCTAAAACTTGAACTTGTCTGATTAAGTCATCTTGTTGGTCATGCGAGCTTACTCTAGCATAAGCTATTGTTTTTAATTCATCTTGATTAAAGACTACGCTTCTATTGATACGCCTTAAACTTTCTAACTTATAACGCCTTTCACCGCCTTTAGTGAGTTCATCAGGTTTTAACAAATCTTTTTTATCCCAATTGCGTAAGGTTTGGATAGTTACACCTAAAAGCTTACTCGCTTGACCGATGGATAGCATTCTTTTATTCATGCGAGCAGTATAACACAAAACTTAATAACCTATACAAAAATTATAGTGTTTTATGGATTGTTATAGGATTTTAGTTGCTGTTTGTAGCCCT
>NZ_QBAW01000030.1 GCF_009689985.1 Helicobacter pylori
GCCTTGGGACTATCCTTTTGGTTTGAAAGCGGATTTATGGCTGAACGCTTTGGCTAAAACCCCATTTATGAGCGATTACACTAAGAAAATGCACACCAATGAGAGCTTTTATACCACAAAAATGGCTGAGCAGCATTATTTTTCTTCAGTAAAATCTTCAAAAGAAATTCTTTTAAAAGCTCCGTATTTGTTTTTCAAATCGTATCTGTTTGTTGTGTTTAAAGAAAGGAAAATCCATTCAAGAGTTTTTGAATTAACTTGTAATTTAGTGAAAAAATTTTTCAATAAGCTTATTTATTTTGTGTTTTTGATGCCTAAAATGTTAGCTAAAAGGGTGGTTAGTAAGATCCTTAGAGTTTTAGGGCTTCATGGGATTGTTAAAAAAATCCTAATCAAACTCAAGCTTTTAAGAAAGGGCTAGAGTAAAGGGGTTAAAACCTTTCTTTAAATTAATTTGCTTTAAAAACAGCATAAAAACCAAAAAACAGAACCCTTTCAAGTTCGGTTTTTTTTTTTTTTGGATAAAATAGCCATTAAAAAAGGGTGTTTAATTTTTTATGACTTCAGCTTCAAACCATTCTT
>NZ_QBAW01000031.1 GCF_009689985.1 Helicobacter pylori
AAACCCCATAAAAATAATTCTCATCATTTTCTTTAATGTTTAAGAAATCAGCGCTAAATTCATTGCAAAAGATAACATCCACATCGCTCCACACCATTTTAGAATATTTAGGGAATAAATCCGCTAGAAAATATTTCACTAACACCATTTTAGAAAAACGCTTAGTGAAATCCTCATCAAAAGGGTTAGGGATAGTGTCTAAAAAAGGTTCAATATCTTTTACTTCTAAAACAGCAAATTCTTTAAAAGGCTCTGTGATTTGATTAAGCTTTGCTTTATCTTCTTCATTCAAGCCTACCACTAAAGCGTGTAGGGTGTAACGGATTTTTTTATTGGCTTTAGCAATGCTTTCTAGCAAGGAATAAAGACACGCACCCGCAGCAATGAGGTAATTCTTATCAAAAGCAAAAGCGATAGGAATATGAAAATCTTGTTCTTTAAAAGAATGGTTTGAAGCTGAAGTCATAAAAAATTAAACACCCTTTTTTAATGGCTATTTTATCCAAAAAAAAAAAAAA